>JAZQAA010000289.1:0-10351 GCA_045544975.1 Oscillospiraceae bacterium
CCCAGTCAAGCAGATCCATCTGCATATCAATTCTGCCGCCGTTGATGTAAACCGTCCAGTTTCCTGCAGGTGTCTTCTTCGCATCAATGCCAACGCAAATGCACTGGCTGCCGAAAATGTCCGCACCGTCCTTGATAAGCTGCGGATTCTGCACTGCCTGTGAATTCACAGAAACCTTGTCCGCACCGGCACGCAATGTCTCACGGATGTCATCGACAGTCTTGATGCCGCCGCCGACAGTCAGCGGAACGAACACGCACTTGGCAGTCTCACGGACAACATCGAGCATCACGCCGCGTCCCTCGTGAGAAGCAGTAATGTCGTAGAAAACAATCTCATCCGCACCCTGTCTGTTATATTCTGCAGCACATTCCACGGGGTCACCGACCTCACGGATGCCTTCAAAATTGACGCCTTTCACAACCTTGCCGTTTCGTACATCGAGACAAGGTATGATTCGTTTTGCAAGCATATTAGCCCTCCTTCGTATAAGCGACAGCCTCGGCAAGGGACAATGTTCCTTGATAGATGGACTTGCCGCAGATTGTGCCGTAGAGTCCCATCTTCTGGCATGCACGGATATCCTCCATCGTATGCACGCCGCCGCTTGCAATGATATTGCAGCCAACAGCATCATGGAGTGCGGAAAGCTGCTCCTGATTCACGCCGCTCAGGGTTCCGTCCTTGGAAATATCGGTGAAAATGATGGTTTTGACGCCCATCTTCTCCATTTCCTTTGCAAGGGAGATATAGTCCACCGTGGAGGAATCGAGCCAGCCTTCCACAGCGACAAAGCCGTTCATGGCATCGATTCCAACTGCAACTCTTTCGCCGTATGCCTTGACAGCCTCCTCGACGAGTGCAGGATTCTTCAGCGCAACGGAGCCAAGAATGACTCTGGAAACGCCATTCGTCAGGTAATACTCCATGGTTTCCATGGTGCGGATGCCGCCGCCGACCTCGACCTTAAGGGGGGTGTTCTTGGCTACATCCAGGAAAATATCTGTGTTCACAGGCTTTGCGTCCTTTGCGCCGTCAAGATCCACCATGTGGATCCATTCTGCACCGGCTTCGATGAAGCTTCTGGCGGTCTGCATATAGTCCTCAGCAACCTTGTGGGCTGTTCCGTAGTCACCGCGGACGAGACGGACACAGTTGCCGTCCTTGATGTCAATTGCGGGTAAAATAATCATGGGAATATCCTTTCTATCACATATATCGTTCTCTTGCAAAGGTAATCAGCACCATCTCATGATAGGGCTGAGGCATGGGGGCAACATTGATGAGCTCCCATCCCTCTTCACTCATCTGATTCATGATTCTCTCAATTTGATCGGTTTTTGCCTGCTCATCATCCGGAAAGAAAAAAGATTTGACACTGCCTTTTAGAGTATTCGGCTGTTCCGCAAATTCGAGCTTTGCTGTAATCATTTTGTATTCTTTCATGGTGTGCTCCTTTTCTGTCACGCTTCAAAATACTCCGTATACAAGAAATTTTGCCTTATTTCTGCGATTTATAGTCAATGATGCCGATCACGCCAAGGACAACGAACGCAATCGACAGCAGCAGTGTCACGATCCAGCGCGTCATATCCTCGCCGCTGCCCCAGATGACGAAAAAGGACACGATTGCGGCAATTCCGACGGTCAGCTGAACAATGGATGCAATGAGACTCCATTTACTTTTCATGGTTATTCTCCTTATGCAAAATCAAAATAATCCACACCAACGTAGGCAAGCTGTCCGTTTCTGATCACAAAGCCGATGACCTCGCCCCATTCGCCCTCACCTTCAGCGATGTAGGAGATCTCCCCTTCATCCTCCGGCAGGCTCACATAGAGCGTCGTGAACCAGCAGTACTGTAGAATGTCGCGCGCGTTCCGGAGCGCCGGCAGCTCGAATTCTTCACCGATGCCGCCCTCTGCGACGCATTTCATAATTCTCATACAAAGTGCATCAATGACGGATTCTGAGAGCGCATTGAAATGCTCTGCGCAGCGCTCAGCATACTGCGCCGCATCCGGATCCTGGATGCAGACGAACATCTCCTTCTGGTTCGCTTCGTTGCGGAAGAAGCGGCTCTGGAAGCTGCCCTCCCAGAGATCGTCCTGCTGATTAAGCCATTTAATCATTAATTTCCCTCGTTTCTGGATGAATATGGGTTACTTCCGTAAATACATCACCGTCATATTCTGGAATCAGGAGATAGAACTCCCCCTTCACATCGGAAATGTCTACCCGATAGTATCGTGAAAAAACATGACCGTACTGATTCACAGCAATTTTAAAGGGCTTGTATTTCGGAGCGTTGGACGGCTCTGATTTGTGCCATTCCGGAAAGCTCTTCTTTTTCTTCTCAAGGCGCATGGTATGGAGAGAACGAAGTGGGATATCAAGCCTCTGGCGCAGATCTGCAAGACACAGATTCCCGTCCTCATAGAAAATAAAGAGGTCGAGATTCAAAAAATTCGTCATGTTGAAATCCTTGTGTTTGATCTCACCGTCCTTGAGAACATAGCGCTCTGCGAGGACATCGATATTCTGCGCGTCCTCGGGGATACCGAGGGCATTCCTTGCCATCTGCGTCAGAGACTCGGCATTTTCAAAATGTTCCTTCAGCGCATCATCCTGCGCAAGCTGCTTCTGGCAATATTTGCCAAGCATGAACAGGACAAGCCAGAGCACAAAGCAGATCGGCAGCGCCCAGTAGAGTCCGGGCGCGTTCCGGTAGCCCTCTGCAAAGCTCACATCGGCTTTCAGGATACCGATCAGGATGATCCACCATCCGAATAGGCAGATACCCTGAACAATCCGCAGCGGCAGCGGAAGCTTCGACTTCTTTACGAAGTCTTCGTTGCTGTTCTGAAAGCTGTCAAGTGCAGCATTCTGCTCATCGCTGAGGGTGCGCGTCAAAAAAACAGCACCGTCCACATTCCCGACATTCTGCCCTTTTGTCATATTCCAGCCGAATAGATTCGTCATTGCAGTCACCTCATGAAACTATTTTTGTTCCTGGTACGCATATCCGAAATGAATCGGCGGTGCAGTCACAGAAATATAAACAAATTCCTCGTCACTATCATTCAGAAGTCCATGCACATCCTTATCTGCAAAACGAACAACATCACCAGCGCAGAACTCCCTTGTTTCATCATCCGCAAGCAGGAGCATTCCTCTACCCTTTGTGGCATACCAAATCTGTTCAGAGGCATCATGTGTATGACGGGGCTGACAAGCACCCGGTTCCAAATGCACCTCAGTGATGGTCACACGCTTGCTTTCTGAATTATCAGGATTCAAAAGCTGACGGGATACCACACCGGGGTTAGCAAGACTTTGAATGGATTCAGATTTAATAAACTCCATGAAAACACCTCCAGTAAACTTATCTATTATTTGTTACAGATTCCCGAAATTCCGCAGAATCTGCAAGCCGACCTCGCCGCTCTTCTCCGGATGGAACTGTGCGCCATAGACGAAATTCCCATCATAGACCATGGCCGGTACCTTTCCGCCGTATTCGCACCATGCGGCGAGATTCTCGTCCCCGCACTTTGCTGCATAGGAATGCACAAAGTACACGAATGGCGCATCTCCAAGATTCTGCATCAAGGGGCAGTCATTCTGCATCTCCAGCTTATTCCAGCCCATGTGGGGAATGATCAGACCCGGTGCGTCAATGCGGTCAACAGTGCCTTCAATAAGTCCAAGGCCCTCACATTCTTCGAATTCATAGCTCTCGAAAAGGAGCATCTGCATACCGAGACAGATACCGAGAAGGGGCTTCTTTTTCGCCTGCTCGCAGAGAACCTTGTCCAGTCCCTTGGCTTTCAGCATTCTCATGGCTGCCGGAAAGGCACCCACGCCGGGGAGGATGATCTTGTCCGCTGCTTCAATTTCAGCGATGTCATCCGTCAGCTTGCTCTCAAGTCCCAGATAATCCAGTGCATTCTTAACGCTGAAAATATTTCCTGCGCCATAATCGACAATTGCAATCATCCTAACATTCCTTTCGTGGAGAAGCATTCGCCGCTCTGTGTCGGAGCGATAGCCATGCGCAGTGCATGGGCAAGTGCCTTGTAGGCGGCTTCAATCTTGTGGTGGTCATTCTTTCCATAGAGGATGTTCACATGGAGCGTAATGCCTGCATTAAAGGCAAAAGCACGCATAAACTCCTCCGTCAGGCAGCAGTCATAGGCACCGCACATGGGATTTGTAAATTCACCATTGAACACGAGAAAAGGACGGTTGCTGATATCCAGACTGCAAAAAGCCAGTGATTCATCCATGGGAATATAGGCGGAACCATATCTTGCAATACCGCTCTTGTCGCCAAGTGCTTTCGCAAGCGCCTGACCCAGCACGATGCCGGTATCCTCGACAAGATGGTGCGCATCAACATGAATATCGCCCGCTGCCTTGATCTGCATCGGGATGCGACTGTGCACAGAAAGTGCTGTCAGCATATGGTCAAAGAAACCGACACCGGTGGAGATCTCCGTTGTTCCGTTCTCCGGCAGGATGGTGACGGTAATATCGGTTTCCTTGGAGGTTCTTGTTACGGTAGCAGTTGTCATGTGTTACCTCTTTTCGGAAGTGTTCTGAGAATCTCTTCAAGCGCAGCATAGAGGCTATTCATTTCCTCCGGTGTACCGATGGTAATTCTCAGATATTGGCTGATTCTTGGTTTATTCCAGTGACGGACATAGATTTTGCGTGCCTTGAGAGCTTCAAAAATTGCGCCGCCATCATAATCCGGATGGCTTGCAAAAATGAAATTACTCATTGCATCCGGAAATTCAAATCCCATGGAGGCAAGCTTACCCTTGGCTTCTTCACGAGTTTGAATAATCTTTGCGGTTGTTTCTGCAAAGTATGCTGCATCCTTGACAGCTTCCGCACCGCAAAGCTGCGTGAGCGGATTCATGGTGTAAGAGTTCACGGAGAACTTCACATCATTCATGTACCGGATGAGCTTCTCGCTGCCGATGGCAAAGCCGATGCGCATTCCTGCCATGGAACGGGATTTGGAAAAGGTCTGGATAACAAGCAGATTGTCATATTTTTCAAGCAGCGGCAGTGCACTTTCACCGCCGAAATCAATGTACGCTTCATCCACCATGACGATAGACTCAGGATTTGCTCGCAGGATATCTTCAATGGTATCGAGCGATTCCAGAACACCCGTAGGCGCATTGGGATTCGGGAAAATAATACCGCCGTTCGGAATTGCATAATCCCTCGGGTTGATGCGGAAGTCTTCCGTCAGTGGAATGGTCTTATAGGGAATACGATAAACATCCGCCCATACATCATAGAAAGAATAGGTGATATCCGGAAACAGGATGGGCTTGTCAGAATTGAAAAATGTCATAAATGCCATGGAAATGACATCATCAGAACCAACGCCAACAAATACCTGTGAGGATTTCACTTTATAAAAGTCAGCAAGAGCATTGACGAGAATGCTGGAATCCGGATCAGGATACAGACGCATTCTGGATGCGTCATAGCTGTCAAGTATCCCGCGCACGGCAGGCGCCGGAGGATAGGGATTCTCATTTGTGTTCAGTTTAATGATACCGGATGCCTTCGGCTGTTCACCGGGTGTATATGGAACAACCTTTCTGACATTGGATTCCCAGCTCATGCTTATTCCTCCTCGAAACGAACCTTGATGGCATTAGCGTGTGCAGTCAGTCCTTCTCGTTCTGCAATCATAACAATATCATCCTTCGCTTCACGCAGCGCCTCTTCTGTGTAATAGATGAAGCTGGAACGCTTCACAAAGCTCTGCACACCGAGCGGAGAAAAGAATCTTGCAGTACCGCTGGTGGGAAGCACATGGTTCGGACCTGCATAATAATCACCAAGCGGTTCAGAAGCATAGGAGCCAAGGAATACGGAACCTGCATTATCAAGCTTACCGATGTATTCCAGCGGATTCTCCATCAGAACTTCCAGGTGCTCCGGTGCAATAGCATTGGCAAGCTCGATTGCCTGCTCGATGGAATCCGTCACCAGTACTGCTGCATAATCGTTCAAAGACTTCTCGATGATCTCTCTTCTGGAGAGGTATGTAAGCTGACGAGTAATCTCTGCTTCGACCTTTTCTGCGAGTGTCGGATCGGTGGTCACAAGAATGGAGGAGGCGAGCACATCGTGCTCTGCCTGGGACATGAGATCCGCTGCTACAAACTTCGGATCCGCAGTACTGTCCGCCATCACAAGAATTTCGCTGGGACCTGCAATCATATCGATATCCACAACACCATAAAGGAGCTTCTTTGCAGTTGCAACGAAGATATTACCAGGTCCGACAATCTTATCAACCTTCGGAATTTCTTCCGTACCATAGGCAAGTGCAGCAATTGCCTGTGCACCGCCGGAGAGGAATACTCTGTCTACGCCGCAGATCGCTGCAGCGACCAGAATATCCTTATTCGGGGTACCATCCTTGCAGGGCGGTGTAACCATGATGATTTCCTTGACGCCTGCGATTTTTGCAGGAACTGCGTTCATCAGAACGCTGGACGGATACGCAGCTGTGCCGCCCGGAACATACAGGCCGACACGCTCAAGACCACGAACTCTCTGTCCAAGGATCACGCCGTTTTCCTGCGCGTCGATGAAGCTCTGCGCCTTCTGGCGGTTGTGGAATGCGGAGATGTTCTCCATTGCGCTCAGAAGTGCATTCACAAATGCAGGATCTGCCTCAGTGAGTGCATCATTGATCACATCGCGGGGAACTTCGTAGTACTCCGGCAGGTTGCCGTCGAATTTCTTGGTATATGCCTTAACAGCATCATCTCCGCCTTCCTTGACGGTTTCGATGATCTCAGTCACAATCTGTGTCACTCTGCGGTCTGTTTCACCGCTGCGGCGTTCAAGCTCCTTGAGAAACTCATATTCCTTTACGCCATCACAAACAATTGTTTTCATCATTGAGTTTTTCCTCCACTTTCTTTACAAAGCTTTCGATTTCCTGCTGACGCATCTTCAGACTAACAGTATTGACAATCAGTCTTGCAGAAATCTGCGCAATATCCTCCACAACTTCCAGACCATTCTCCTTGAGAGTTGTACCGGTCTCAACAATATCTACGATACCATCCGCAAGCTCAAGCAGGGGCGCAAGCTCAACAGATCCTTCGATCTTGACAATATCGACATCCATGTTCTTTTTCTCAAAGAAGTTTCTGGTTACATTCGGATATTTTGTTGCAATGGTTTTCACACCGAAGCCATCATAGAACGGATAATCTTTCTTAGTTGCGAGAGCAAACTTGCACTTGCCGAAGCCAAGGTTCACCAGTTCAAAAAGACGGCCATTCATTTCCATCAGGGTATCCTTGCCGACAACACCCATATCGCAAACACCGTGTTCTACATAGGTAATAACATCGGCTGCCTTTGCAAGGACAACTTCCATATTTGCATCCGGAACGGGCAGGATCAATCTTCTCCCCTTTTCATGAACTGCAGTACAGTCATAGCCAAGGCTTTCCAGAAGCTTGACCGTATCCTTTTCCAGTCTTCCCTTTGTCAGGGCAACACGAAGCGGCTGACTCATGACTCGTTCACCTCCATAACATCTTCCGAAACAATCATAATCCTTCCAATTCCTCTGTCCTTCGCATACTCATGAACAAGCTGCATATCGGAGAACAGAGCGTGTTCAACGACTTTGCCTTCTCTACGGAGGGATTCTGCTACAATCACCGCCTGGGACTCATACCCCTCTGCAGCTGCAACCAGTACATCGGGTGCAGCAAAATGCGGAACATGAGTCTTCGCATACATAGCCGATACAGCATCCACATTCACTGCCATACCAACCGCAGGGATATCATAGCCGAATTCCGACAGGAGCTTGTCATAACGACCGCCTGCAAGAACCTCTTCTCCGCAGCCTTCAAGGTAGCCCTTCATAACAAGTCCTGTGTAATAGTCCGTCTTGTTGACCAGTCCAAGATCAACAGTAATTCTGCCGCTGGGATTCATTTCACAAATCTCAAGGTAAAGCTCTCTGAGATTATCCAGCAGCACCTCAATTCTGGAATCCTGGAACAGGGCAGCAGCCTTATCAAAGACTTCTTCTCCGCCGAACAGCGTCGGGAGCTTCTTCAGTGCTGCAGTGATCTTGTTGTCACCCATATGATCAAGCAGGTCATTCAGTGCAGGATAGTTCTTTTCTTCAATAAGACTGCGGATTTCCTCCTTCTGTGCAGGAGATGCGCTCAGACGGTGCATCAGTTCACGGAAAATTCCCACATCACCAAGTTCAAGGGAATAATTCACACCCACAGAAGAAAGAACAGAAACAGCAGCAGAAATGATCTCCACATCCGCCATACGGGAGGAAGAACCAATCAGCTCAATACCTGTCTGTACGATTTCATCACTGCGGCCCTTTAAGGAAGGTTCAAAGCGATAAACAGGCTGATTATAGAATAAACGAAGCGGCAGCATGGCATCCTTCAGACGTGTTGCAACAACACGCGCAATCGGCATGGTAGAGTCCGGACGCAGCACAAGCAGTCTGCCCTTATTATCCGTCAGCTTATAGAGCTCTTCCTGCGGAAAGTATCTGGAGTTCAGATTAAATACATCATAGAATTCGAGCCCCGGAGTTATCAGCTCAGTGTATCCCATCTTGGTAAAGATATCATGAATCATTGCTTCTGTTTCGCGCTTACTCAAGCACTCTTCAAATAAATAGTCTCGTGTACCCTCAGGGGTAATCAGATCGTATTGACGCATAGTTTTCCTCTTTTCTTGTTTTCTGTCGTTCTTCTCCTGTAGCTTTATGCAAACGGATCATAGAATTTCATCGTGCATGAAATATTCTTAGTACCGCTTTAGTCTGTTACTATGATACTATAGTAACATATTAGCGAGTGATTGTCAAGTTAAAAGAACGACATCTGAGTAGATTTGGGCAGATCGCCAAATGCTCCTAAACTTTCAAGCATCTCGATTATGGTTTTTGACGCACCGCTCTGTGTTTGAAATTCCTCGATTGAAAGGTAATCGCCATTCTGAGCAGCTTCATAGATGCCGTTTGCCGCGGATTCGCCACATCCTGGCATCGCTGAGAACGGAATCCGGATTTTTCCATCTTCTATCAGGAATTTATAGGCGTGGGATTTCATCAGATCAACAGGAAGGAATGTAAAGCCTCGTGTCATCATTTCATTGACAATCAGCAAAATATCGTACAAATCTGTTTCCTTCTTTGTTCGTTCATTTCCCTTCGCTTTCAGCTCATTGATCTTATTTCGCACTGCATCCATGCCTGCAATAGCAAGTTCCACATCAAAATCACCGCCTCGAACGGTCAGATAAGTCGAATAGAACTCAAGCGGTTTATACAACTTAAACCAACCAAGCTTCATCGCTGCAATAACATAGGCAGCCGCATGAGCCTTCGGGAACATATATTTAATCTTAAGACAGCTCTCGATGTACCAGTCCTCAACATTGTGTTCCTTGAGCATCTGAATGATTTCAGGGCTGAAATTATTCGGTGCCTTGCCCTTTCTTGTCCACTCCATGATATTGAACGCCATTTTCGGTTCCACACCCTTATACAAGAGCGTTGTCATAATACTGTCACGCGTTCCGATTACCTCGGAAATGGTGCAGGTCTCGGAATCAATCAGATCCTTTGCATTTCCAAGCCATACATCCGTACCATGGGACAGACCGGAGATCTGCAGAAAATCGCTGAACTTCGTAGGTTTTGCATCCATCAGCATACCAATTGTAAAACCAGTACCCATCTCAGGAATACCCAGACTGCCCGTGGGACAATAGATTTCTTCCGGTGTAACCCCAAGCACGGAGCAATCCGTACACATTTTAATTACCTGCGGATCGTAGCCGGGAATATCCTTGATCTTGAAACCCGTCAGATCCTCAAGATGTTTATAAAGCGTCGGAACCACATGACCCAGCTCATCAAGCTTCAGGATGGTATCATGGATGGAATGGAAGTCAAAATGAGTAGTAATAACATCGGAATCGGTTGAGTCGGCAGGATGCTGTACTGGAGTGAAATCGTAAACTTCAAAATCAGAAGGTACAACAACCATGCCTCCCGGATGCTGTCCTGTAGTTCGCTTAATACCGGTACATCCAATCGACAACCGGTTTTCCTCTGCGGGGTTCAGAGCAGTTCCCTGCTCTTCAAGATATTTCTTGACAAAGCCATATGCGGTCTTATCGGCAATTGTACCGATTGTACCGGCTTTGAACACATTATCTCTGCCAAACAGCTCTTCCGTGTAACGATGCGCGCTGGACTGATACTCACCGGAGAAATTCAAGTCAATATCTGGAACTTTA
>JAZQAA010000290.1:0-2303 GCA_045544975.1 Oscillospiraceae bacterium
ATGCAATGAAATGCGGAACAGTATCATCTGGTGATGTGTTGTATCCTATGGAACTGGTTTATGATTAAGCCAGATTGCTTTTTCATTGCATGTGCCGAACAAAGGATATCCATCGTCTTCCAGTTACCATCCGGTCATCACTATTGCCTTGATAAGCGAAGCCTTTTCTCCACGCAGGATATACTGAATCGGTTCACCGAAAGTATAGCCTGTTTTGAAATTCACGATTTCATTGGCGCGGTTCTCGCATATCTGGTGATTGATGGTTGGGCGTACTTCCTTCTTCTTGTGCAGAATAGGCGTTTTGCCCTTGTAGTAGCCATACAGGTAGTCAATCTCGGCCTGGTTCTTGTGGTGAACAGCCAGTGCCTTAGTCAATACGTCACGTACATTCTCAGCGGTCACGGATGTAACATCCGTATATATGACCGTCCTACCAAACATCTGCATCCGTACTGCCTCCCTTCTACTATCATTGTAGCAAGAAGGCAAGTCCTCACAAATAGCTTGGCGAGGGAACAATATGTATTGCGGGTATTGTTTTTGAGAAATAAGAAAAGCACCCTGTTTAGGCAGGATGCTCTCACAAACTGTAGGGGAATTTGTTGCTACGCAAAATCTCCGCCGAAAACGGCAGGGATTTTTGTAGGGAACGATTATGAATCTCTTTACATGTAGAAAATATGATCCTTGAAGGAGTCGAGTAAATTTATCTTTTTTTGATAAGATATAGTCAAAGCGCAATCAATCATTGTCCATAAAGCAATGACCGATTGCGCTTTTCAGCTTACTAATTGAAGTCAGCACGATCTGTTTGCAATGACCTTCTTCACTGTATTCACATAATCATCCGCATGGTTGATCGAAAACTCACCATGATACATTCCGGGAAGAATCTGCAGGTTGCTTCCAGGCAGCGCTCTGTGAATGCTCCTTGCAGATTTTTTCATTGCGCTGTTTTCCTTTTTCCCCACAAAAACGGATGCTTTTGCACAGCAGTCTGCAACAGAAGACTTGATTGCATACAAAGCATTCGCTTCTAAAAATGCGATCATGTTCTGTTTCGAAATGCCGCAGGTATCCCTGTAATAATCCTCGAAAAGCTCCGCCTTGATTTTCAGGGAACGGAACTGGAGGCGGGAAAACCATCTGTGCCGGATCAGCCCATAGCAGCTGCCAAAGGCAGGGCTGATCATGGCATGCGTGAACCTTGAAGGACGCGCCAGAGCACTTTCTATCAATGCGTGGCGGCATACATCATGCCGCTGGGCAAGCATCTCGAGCAGAATCTGTCCGCCCAGGGATAATCCTCCGATGAGAAGAACCGAGCCGCCAAGGTGCTTATCGATAAACGCGATGATCCTCGCAGCGTTGTCCTCAATGGATGCAAAATCAGCGTCGCTCCCTGTATGACCATCCAAGATCGGCAGGATCACATGATAATCTGACGAAAGCTTCTCGGCCACTTCCCGATAGCTCCACCACGACAGGCCGCCGCCGTGCAGGAGGATGATCGTCTCATGATCGGCACAGCCGTATTCCCTGTAATTCAATGGATGTCACCCTCCTTCTGTATCGCTTCATTCCACCCGCATCATCCGATACCCCACGCCAATATGCGTTTGGATGTATTGCGGGGAATCCGGTGCAGCTTCGAGTTTCTTGCGCAGAGAGGCCATGAATACCCGCAATGAGGCCAGGTCATTTTCCCAGCTGCTGCCCCAGACCTTCTGGGTGATGTAGGTATGGGTGAGCACCTTGCCCACGTTCTGCGCCATCAGGCACAGGAGCTTATACTCGATGGGGGTCAGGTGCAGCTCATTGTCGCCCAAGAAGACACAGCCGGCAGCGAAATCCACCTTCAGCTGGCCGTTGATGAACACGGAGGACGTTGTCGTCTGCGAAGATTGCATCATTGCCAGGCGTCGGGCCGTCACGCGGATACGCGCCAGCAGCTCCTCCACAGAGAAAGGCTTGGTCAGGTAGTCGTCCGCGCCGTTGTCCAGTGACTCGATCTTGTCGCTGTCCTCGCTGCGGGCACTGATGACGATGATGGGCATATTGGACCAGGTGCGGATGCGCCGGATGACCTCCACACCGTCCATGTCCGGCAGGCCCAGATCCAGCAGCACGATATCCGGATTGCAGGGGGACGATTGCCGGATGGCCTCGTCTCCGCTGGCAGCGACGATATGCTTGTATTCATGGGCTTTCAGGGTCGTGGTGATGAGGTTGCGCACCGGCGCGTCGTCCTCCACGACCAGGATTTGCAGCTTATTCATTGATGTTCACCTCTCCGGAGG
>JAZQAA010000291.1:0-2609 GCA_045544975.1 Oscillospiraceae bacterium
GGAATGATGACCTCTGTAACATAGGAATTGAGCTTGCCAAAAATCTGTTCACCGATGCTTGTAATACCTTCGGGGATTGTGATAACAACCGGGTAAACAGTATCTTCAGAAGGCATTTCAATCTCAGGAATCTGTTCGCCCATGGAGGACTGTCCAGCAACAATACCGCCGTTCTGCTCGCACAGATAGGAGGTCAGCCAAGCCAGAGCAGTGTTCCAGTTGATTGCGCATTCATTTACAGAATAAGCTTCGATATCGTCAATATAGACTGTCTGAGGGGGAACTTCACCAGCAACCCAGTCCGTTGCTTGTACAATCGTATCCTCAAGACCAGTATTCGGACCACCTACCAGAACGCCGCAGGGTGCCTTTGGATAATCAATGTTTTCCTGTTTTGCCCACCAACGATGGTGCGGGTACTGGGAACTATGTACGCCGTATCCGGTGACATAGGAAAGATCCAGCGGGTTTCTGCCGAGGATGTAGTCCATTGCGCTGACTGCACCATCAAGGTATTCTGTATTTGCACTTGCATCATATGCGTATGCCAGAATAATGGCATTATCTACTACAAAGGAATTGGAACCCCATGTGTAACGGGGGTAGGTGTCGCCCTCTTCCATAGTACCCTGATAAGGAAGGCCATAACCCTGGTTAGCAATCACTGCCATGTTGGTATCTGCAGTTTCTGTCAGATTGGTAGTCAGTGTCTGGGCTTCTTCATCGGTCAGAACATCCGGGAAGAGTGTCAGTGTCAGAGAACCAAGGGAAGCTGTGTGACCCCAGTCAAAACTGCCGGTGAAGCCAGTTGCTTCTCCGCCGTTCATATCGGACGGAACATCCAATGCCCATGCAGAAGCAATCAGATCATCGTAGTAAGCAGTATCGTTTGTTGCAGCATACAGCTCACAGGCTGCCCAGTAGAATTCATCTGTTACATTGTCGTCACCATAGGGGCCGCCGCCGTCGATAGTATCAACCAGAGGTGCATACATTTCAGGATTTGCCACGGCAGCCGCATAGGCAGTTTCAGCAGCAGTCAGGCACTGTTCCGCAAAATCCGGATCCAGATCCTTCCAGAGTCTGTATGCCTGTGCACCGCAGGCAGCAAGATTCAAGGTTGCTGCAGTCGTCGGAGGCATAAGGATTCTGGTCTGCAGATCCTCGGAAGGAGCGGTAGCGAGTGCAGTCCACTTTTTGCCGTGAACCTTATGGTACACCATTCCCTGGTAGTCACCGGTCTGGACAATCATTTTGAGCATCCATTCCATCTCGTAACGGGCTTCATCCAAAAGATCTGGATAGCCGTTCTGGTTTTCAGGAAGCTGCATAACACCATCCTGGTACGCATCAGCGGTTCCATTTGCAACAGCGCGTTCATATTCATTCTGCATCAGCCACAGAGAAACGCCGCCGTTAACAACATATTTACCATGGTCGCCGGCGTCATACCAACCGCCTGAGACATCCTGTGTGCCGGAAGAACCTGTATATCCCCATGTCTGATAAATCTGTGCGATATCGGAAACATGACCAGCCTCTCGTGCAAGTGCTTCGGCATCGCCGGAGGTGATATACTGGGATTCGATTTCAATACCGGAGCGAGCCTGATAGAAATAGTTCAGAGAATCGTACAGCAAACCGGAATAGATGTCCGTAATTCCAATTGCGAAGGGTTTGGATACTTCACCGGTAGCGGCTTCAATTGTATAAGTACCTTCTGTACTGAAATCAGAAAAATCAAGAATCTGAACATGATCGCCGGATTCAATATCGTAGCCGAACGGTGTGGAGGTGCCTGTGTAAACAGTTTCGCCGTTTTCATTAATCAGCTCGAATGCGATCTCTTCCGTTTCTTCTGTAACCAGTGTTGCCTTCTTTGCTCGGTCTGTAAAGTAACCGATCTGGTTGGTGATGATCAGATATCTTTCCCAGGTCTTAGCCTGTTCAATATCTTCGAGGATCTGATTCTTTTCTTCTTCAATTTCAAGCAGACGATTGTTTACTGCATCATATGCGTCAATCAGAATTCCATTGACAACAACATAGGGAGAAACAGCCTTCTGTGTTTCCATCCACGGTGTGCTTGCGAAGGCAGCATTGCCGATGTAGCTCAGGGAAGCAGGAAATTCGATTGTTTCCAGCACCTGACAATCGTTGAACGCATAGCTCTCAATGGTTGTGAGTGTAGACGGAAGTGTCAGATCTGCCAGCTGCTTGCAGTGCCAGAAAGCGCCGGAGCAGATCGTTGTCACGCCCTCAGGGATCACGATCGAAGTGAATGTGGCACCATAAAATGCGGTCGAACCGATTTTTGTAACAGGCATACCATCAATCTCAGTCGGGATTTCTACGGGTTCCGATGTACTCTCGCATCCCGTGATCGTAACGCATCCGTCTTCGACGGAATAGGTGAAAATGCCATAGGTCGGCTCTTCCTCTGTTGCAGCCGCTACGGTCATCTCTTTGCCCGGCATACCCGTAATGGGGATTGCCGTGCACAGCAGGCAAAGTGCCGCTGTCAGTGCAGTCAATCTGTGTTTTTTCATTTTTTTTACCCTCTCTCCCCGCATTATGCGGAATAAATTATATAAGTCGGATCGTAGCCA
>JAZQAA010000292.1:0-8459 GCA_045544975.1 Oscillospiraceae bacterium
GGCACAGCCGCTTCCGCCGATACAAGGGAGCTTGCCGCCGATAAAAGCGGACAAATCCACCTTTGCTGTGTACAGGATCTGTGCAAGCATGGAAGTAGTCGTGGTTTTACCATGGGTTCCGGAAACGCAGACTGCATTATCATACCAGCTGCTGACGATTCCAAGCAATTCGCTGCGCTCCAGAACAGGAACGCCAGAAGCTCTTGCGGCAATCAGTTCCGGATTATCTGCCATGATAGCAGCCGTATGCACAATCAGGTCGGCGCCTTCGATATTCTCAGCACACTGACCGAGCATAACCGGAATTCCCATATTCCGTACTGCCTGAAGAGTATCCGTTTCGTTGTTATCGGAACCTGTCAGGTAAAATCCCTTTGCATGGAGTATCTGCGCAAGGGGATACATACCGGATCCGCCGATGCCAATAAAGTGAATATGCTGCTTTCCATCCAACACTGATTTATTCATAAAATACACCTAATTTCTTATTGTTTTTTCCATATATTGGGATTATACTAATAATATGCTAATCTTATCAAAAACAAACTACTGCTGCATGAATAAGTTACCCAATTCAGAGGCACACTATCCACAATACAGTGTATTTTCGTTTTTGCATTACAAGGAGGTCACATTATGGAAATTACTGACATTAAAATCCGCAAGATCATTACTGAAGGCCGTCTTCGTGCCGTAGTATCCATCACCGTGGATCATGTACTTGCCGTTCACGACATCAAAATCGTGCAGGGCGATGAGCGCCTTTTCATTGCTATGCCGAGCCGCAAGGATGAAAACGGAATCTTCCGTGATATCGTTCATCCGATTCTTCCGGATGCCAGAAAGGTCATTGAAGAGAGCATTCTGGATGCTTACCAGAAGCACCTTGCTCTGACGGAAGCTGAAGAACAGGCAGCTGCGAACTAAGATTACATGATATTTGGGAACGGTTTTACACCGTTCTTTTTTTTTGCCTCCTTGCAAAATACCGAAGAATGGCAATCTGGGTTTTTGCATCCGGACAGCCGTCCTCCAGTGCAAACTGTACAGCCTCCTCAAAAGGCATCCGCTCCACCTCAAGGAACTCGCCTTCATCCAGCGACTGCTGGGTGAAGGTGAGTTTTTCAGCAAGAAACATATGAATTACCTCTGAATCATATGCGGGGGTTGGGAAAAGCTTGCCGAGATAGGTGAATTCTTCTGCGGTGCAGCCACATTCTTCCAGAAGCTCACGGCGTCCGCAGCTCTCAGGAGATTCACCCGCTTCCAGCTTGCCTGCCGGCAATTCTGTTGTCACTGCTCCATGCGGATAACGGAACTGCCGTACCAAAAGGATTTCGTCCTCGTCAGTAACTGCAAGCACACATACACCGCCGGGATGACGAACAACTTCGCGGAAGGCGACAGATCCATCCTCCAAGCGTACATGATCCTTTTCCACACGAATGACCGCGCCATCGAAAAGAAGTGTGCTGTCAATTTTCGTCTCATTCAGATGTGCCATCTGCAGAAGCTCCTTCCTGTTTTTCAATGGTCTCTGTCCGATTGAGGGAATTGAGCAGGGATGCGGTATATTCATTGGCTGCTCGTACTCCGACAACAGAGGTATAGTCATAGCTGTGTGAATGCTTACGCATTTTGTTTGTAAACAGGGGCTTGGACAGGCCAATATAAGCAATCAGCAGTAAAAGTCCGCCGATTGAAATCCAGGCACCTGCACGCAGACCGGGCGTTTCATACTCAAATCGAATCGCATTCTCCCCTGCTTCGCAGCGAACCGCCATAAAGCCGTTGCTGACCTTTTCTACAGCAACAGGCTTTCCGTTGACTGTTGCTGTCCAGCCGGTATCGTAGGGAACGCTGAAGAACACGAGCTTCGGTGTATCGAGGGAGATGTTGCCTGCAAAGTGGGAATCATCATAGGTAAAATCCGTGCAAGCTTCCTGGGCGTGTGCTTTACAAAGCTCCAGATAACGCTCGGAGCTGAGATTCAGACTCTCGGTATTATCCACACAGGTGATAATATCCCCATACTTCTCTGCCTGTGCTTCATCCAAAACAAGCGCCTGAATGAGGATTCGTTCCTTAGTAGGATTGGTTTTGCCGTCCAGCATCTCATTCGTGACATAGTAGTCATAAGTGAAGCCCATGGGAACGAAATAATCATTGATATAAATGTCAAAGCTGTTTTCTGTTTTGAGATACCGGAAACCGGGAATATCCAGTTCTTCCTTATCATCATCCACACGGTCAAAATAATACTTTACAGAGAACAGACCGCGCAGTGTATAGGATGTGGGCTCCGCACGGGACGCAACATCACGGGTAATTCCGATGGAATCATAGAACTCCATAATCGAAGTGTTCACCGTGCTGTGGAAGGTACGCATACTGGAAAGCCCCCAAAACATCGGATAGTTATCATAGTTCTCGGACATATCCACACGGAAGTAGTCAGCATCGTCCGTTTCATAGGAAATAGAGATGTTCTTTTCACCATTGATTGCTGTATTGATATACTTCTTAGCATAGGTACCGATGTCCTTGCCGTAATAGACCATCGCTGCTGTGCAGACAATGGACGCTGCGCAGGTCAATGCGACAGCTTTCTGCAGATAGGGCTTGCGGCAAAGACGCTGCTGATAGAGATAATACAGTCCGATCCAGCATATAATGCAAATGGCAAGAATGATATAGAAATACCACGGTTCATCTGCGAACTGAAAATAAACGGTTTCATCATCATCATTTTTACTTGGGAGACAGGAGATCACACCGAATACAGTCAGCATTACTGCGCAGGCTGTGACACCGGGCTTCCAATCAATTTCTGTACTGTCAAGTGCATAGGCTGTCATCATTGCCATAATGAGAATCGGCATATAGAACCATCTTGCATAGTACGAACCATTGAGCATATAGAACGCACTGTTGAGAACCGGCACAAAAGCGCAGAGAATACAGATCCATGTGATTTTGGTTGCCCAGTGCTGTTTTTTAGCACGCATGAATGCAATGACACCCGCCATGGAGAAGAGCGGAAGATATCCGCCGATGGATGCCCACTTACCCGTACTGGTATCAAAGAGATTCGGACGAGCAGGCGCATCAGGGATCATAAAGAAGCTCTGAATAATGCGAAGAATACGGGTTTTATCGCTGTAGAATACCATATCCTGACCAAACAGACTTGTGGAAACGCGCTCATTCTGCAATATTGCAAGCGCGGCTGGCAGAAGAATGACACAGGCGATGGCAACGCCGAGTACAGCTTCAATGGCAAGTGCAAGGAGTTTTTTCAGATCAATGTTGAAATCCCTGCAATTGCATCGAATGAAGAAATAGAGAACCAGGAAAACGACCTGTCCTGTAAAGAAGAAGTAGTTGATCAATGCCATCAGCGCAACAGATGCGGCAAACCATCCTCGGCGGTTATTATTGACAAGCTCTTCCATTGCAATCAGCATCAGGGGAAAGAAGGCTGTGACATCCTGGAAATGATTGAAGAAGATATTGAAGGTCTGAAAGCCGGAAAAGGCATAGAGCAGACCACCAATTACTGCAGCATTTTTATTCTGTACAAAACGCCGGATGTAACCGTAAGCCGCCAGAGCTGCCACAGCGTGCTTCAAACATAGCAGCCAAGGAATGGAATAAAGCACCCATCCTTTGGGCAGAATGGCAGAAAGCCAGAAAAACGGACTTCCGAAAAGGTAGAAGGCATAGGAGCCGATAAAGCTGCCGCCAAGATCCGTATACCAGTTCCAACCAATCTGTCCTGCACGGACAGCATCATTGGCAAGCTCATAGAACGGAAGCTGCTGTGAAACAAAGTCACCGTAATAGATAAAATATCCCTGATCCATGATCATCAGCGGAAGAAGAACTGCAAGCATGGAACAGAAGCCCAGCAAAAATACAAGTCCATACTTTTCGCCGCTGCTGCCTTGCAGCTTCGTATATTTTCGATTTGTCATTATATAAACCCTCCAAGACAGCAACTTTTCTGCAGCTGTCGCATAGAATAATTAAGAGCCGGTTCCTATACCTATGGCATCCGGACAATATTGGGAAGAATTCCGCTTTCGGAAATATCAATCAGCGCATAGCTCGGCGCTCCGCCGTCACGCGGACAGCTGACACTGCCGGGATTGATGATATGGATACCGTTTTCATAGCGGCAGTCCGCGGCATGGGAATGACCGTACAGCATAAGATCGCAGTGATTGGCAGCCGCCTCATGTGCCATTCTTGCTGTACCGAATTTCACCTGATAATAGTCACCATGTGCAGCAAAGACACGATGTCCGTACGGAAGGGTCAGAGTCAGCTGATTCATGGTCTGAAAGATCAGCAGTCCGCTGTCGCAGTTGCCTTTGAGATAATGGAGCTTCTCCTGAATCTGCGGCATCCTTTGCAGCAGAGCGTTCACTTCCCTTTCTCCGTCTCCAAGGTGAATGAAAAGATCTGCATCCTCATGGAGAGTGAACAGCTTCTGCACAGCATGGAGATTGCCATGGGAATCGGACATCACAATCAATTTCATTTCAGCGCCTCCTCAATATCCAATCCTTTATATTATAACATAAACTGTAAAAAAATACAATACAGTTTTCAAGAAAGAAAGGTGTTTTTTTATGAACGAAAAGCAAAATATGCAGTTTCAGGGCAAGGATCTCACTGGGTTGCTTGAAGTTGTCAGCAAAAAACTCGGAATGCAGCCCGATCAGCTTCGCAAAGAGCTGCAGGAGGGAAAATTCGACAATGCCATGAAAAGTATGAAACCATCGGAAGCGGCAAAATTCCGGCAGGCGGTCAGCAACCCGCAGATGGTGGAAAAACTGATGAGTTCGCCCCAGGCAAAGGCTCTATACGAAAAACTTACAAACGGAAAATAAGTGATGGAGGATCTTTTCGGAAAAATGCAGGAGCTGATGTCCGATCCGGAGAGTATGAAGCAATTGTCGGAGCTTGCGCAAATGCTGCGCGAAGGAAATGATCCTCCCGCGGATGAAGCAGGTACAGCCTCATCCGGGATGGAACAATTCCCGTTTGATCCTGCCATGCTAATGCAGTTCGGTGAAGTACTCAACGCATCGAATGCTCCGGATGATAATATGAAACTCCTGCTTGCGCTTCGTCCGCATCTTCGGCAAGAACGCCGGGAAAAGGTTGACAAGGCAGTAAAAATGCTGCGGCTGCTTGCAATATGGAATCTGCTAAAGGACAATGGGATGCTGCAGAATTTTCTGTCTTAATCAAATCAGCACACGGAAATGAAGGGGATGATGCCATGCGCTATCCGCAATTTCAGTTCAATAACAGAGGACAAGAAGCGAAACCGCATCGGGCTCCATCCTCATTCAACACTCCGGATCAGCCAAGTCCTGCTCCTGCCGATTCAACGGTCAGCAAGTCATCGGGAAAAGTCCTGCATATTCCCGATCTGGATGGCGAACGCCTTGCTTTGCTTGCACTTTTATATCTTCTTTACCGTGAGGGAACGGATGTCAAGCTCCTGCTTGCAATTGCATACATTTTTTTATAAAAACAAGGAGGTTCCTATGGAATGGATTTCAGAATACCATTATGAACTGCTATGGATCGCCGCGCTGTTGATGATGCTGCTTTTCTATCTGCGGCACAAAAAGCGAATACGAAGCTTTTGTCTTGGGGGCGTTACAGGACTATTGACGCTTATTCTTCTCCACAGCTTTGGCGGTGCAATCGGTTTTGCACCAACTTTATGTCTATCGAATCTTCTGATTTCCATTTTTCTTGGAATCCCCGGTGTTGGGCTCATTCTCCTTGGGGGGCTTCTGTAATGCAAAAGAAAAAAGCGGAGGAAAATCCTCCGCTTTTTGAAATCGAAATCGTAAAAAACTTACTTGAGCTCGATTGTTGCGCCAGCTTCTTCCAGCTTAGCCTTGAGATCCTCAGCCTCAGCCTTGGAAACGCCTTCCTTCAGGGTCTTCGGAGCGCCTTCTACAGCTTCCTTAGCTTCCTTCAGGCCCAGACCGAGAATGTCCTTAACAGCCTTGATAACGCCCATCTTCTTGTCACCGAAGGATGCCAGAACTACATCGAATTCTGTCTTCTCTTCAGCTGCTGCTGCTGCGCCGCCTGCTGCCGGAGCTGCTGCTACTGCTGCAGTTACGCCAAATTCTTCCTGGATTGCCTCAACCAGTTCTGCCAGTTCGAGAACGGAGAGAGCCTTGATATCTTCAATAAACTTGAGTGTCTTTTCAGATGCCATAATAATAATCTCCTTAAAATTTATTTTTCGCGTCCATTACGCTGCACGCCTTGCGGGCAGATGAATCTGCCAGTTATTTACGCTGCAATCAATCTTATGCAGCATCCTCGGACTTGCTGTCCACAACTGCCTGCAGAATTGCAGCCAGCTTCTGGATCGGACCCTGCAGGGAACCAACCAGCTGTGCGAGCAGTACATCCTTGGACGGAATCTTGGACAGAGCAAGAACTCTGTTTGCATCGAAGTACTCGCCTTCTACGCAGCCAGCCTTCAGAGTGAAGTTCTCGTTCTTCTCAGCGTATGCACCGAGAATACGAGCAGGAGCTGTCTGATCATTGTCAGAAACTGCAATTGCTGTTGTACCGTTCAGTACCTCATCAAAGCAATCCATACCGATATTGTGGAACGCAAACTTCAGCATTGTGTTCTTTTCAACAAAATACTTTACATTTGCCTCACGCAGCTCACGACGCAACTTTGTGTCATCTGCAACAGTGTTACCCTTGTAATCAACGAGTACGCAGGAAACACTGTTCTTGAGCAGCTCGGTCAGCTCATCAACTCTGGCCTTCTTGGACTCCAGAACCTGTGCACTTGCCATTTTTCATTCACCTCCGATTTGAATATCAGCTTTCGCTGTTCATCGTATCGGGAGATACAAAAAACTCCCTTTGTCATACTCACGCATCACAAAGAGAGGGGGTATATCATTACCGCCTGCACTCCTCGGTCGGACTTACGGCTGTTCGCCACCGACTGTCTTTAGAATACGACTCTAATAGTATACCATATTTTGTTTGGCTTGTCAAGCCTTTTTTTCATTTTTTTCTGATTTTTTTTGATCCAGTGTTTCGGATGTCACATCCAGCAGATCAATAATGGATTCGGCGTTTCTTCGGCGCGCAAGATTCTCTTCTTTGCGAAGTCTGCCCTGCTGAATGAGTTCAAACACTGCCTTTTCATCTCCGGCATCCAATGCATTCCGATAATCAGTCAGATTTTCAATCAAAGTATCCAGCTCACTAATAAGGCTTTTGCGGTTCTGCAGAAACAGCATGGTCCACATTTCCTCATTCATCGTTGCAATGCGCGTCATATCATGGAAGCTGCCACCGCTGAAGCCGCTTTCCAGCTCCAGTACAGGACTTTTTACATAGGAACTTGACACAACATGAGCAAGCTGCGAAGTATAGGCAATCATGCGGTCATGAACCTCCGGTGTTGTCAGAACAAAACGGCGGAAGCCGATCTGGTGCGCAAGATTTTTCACCTGTGCAATCACGCTTTTCGGTGTTGAAGGCAAGGGTGTGATAATGAAGTTCGCTCCCTGGAACAAATCCTCATCGGACACCTCATAACCGGAGCGTTCCTTGCCAGCCATGGGATGTGTACTCAGGTAGTGCACATGGTACTGCTCGCAAAAGGCTCCAAGTTCTTCCGGAAGATCCGTTTTGACACCGCTGACATCCATAACAACGGTTCCTTCCGACATCGACGCTGCATGGAACTTCACCCAGGAACGGACGATCTCCGGATACAGTGCAACAATCACCATATCCATACCGCTGCAGTCATCGGTTATCACACCATCAATAACGGACTGGTCCAATGCCTTTTGGAGCACCTCTTTCCTTGCATCGCATCCATAGACACGATGCTCAGTATAAGTATGCAGCGCTTTACAAATGGAACCACCAATCAGTCCGAGTCCGACAACAAGAATTTTCATGACTGTTTCTCCTCTACTTATCAGGCTTTATACACCCTGGAATTCTTCAGAAATATTGAAGATACTGACAATACGATACTGGTCGTCCTGTTCCTGCAAGGTAATTTTCATCGTTTTGGAACCGCCTTTGAAATTCTGGGAAAACTGCTGCCACTTTGCTGTGTCGCTGCAGTAATCTACAATGACTGTATACTGATCGCCGGAACGAGTGATCTCCTGCACCTCAGGCGCATAGGAGAAGATGACGGGAGAAGACGGCACATTATAGCAGTCGTTCGCCGCGTCATAATAGAAGGTTTCCCCTGCTGCATGGAGTGTGGTATCCACAATCTGCACGCCGTCCCCGAACATTTTCTTCACATGATCACGCACATCCTCCGCCGGGATGGAATAGACATCAAATTTGCAAGTATATGAAGTCGGAGGCCAAGCGGTCTTAGGAAGACAACAATGGGCACCAACTCCTTGGCTCAC
>JAZQAA010000293.1:0-1884 GCA_045544975.1 Oscillospiraceae bacterium
TCATCACTGCCCTGGAACCAGAGCAGCTGCTCCGGCTCAATACCGACCATGAGCCAGTGCTCGGATTTTCCGGGGATGTTTGTAATGGCTTCGCCCATTGCGGACTTGATGGCATCCGCCTTTGCGGCCGGAACAGGCACATTGGTTTTCACATTAATAAAAGGCATCTTCTATTCCTCCTTGTTCCCTGTCAGTTTTCGATCGTAGAATACTCATCGGAAACAAGACCGCCGATGTACTTGAATTTCACGAGCGTGCCCTTCTTATAGGTCAGAGCGCCCTGCTGGTTGAAGGGAATCTCCTTAAATGCCGCGCGGGAGGCATTGAGATGGAGTGTTTCGCCCTTTCTGGTCTGGAATACAAGTTCAAAGTATTCATCGTAAAGTGTGGAGTGTCCGGAGGAATCCACAACTCTGCGGCGCTCGTCAATTTTCTGCATAAGAATTGCCATTTCCGTATAATTCTGATTCGGATTTCTGCGGCTGCCAGCGGCAGAGGATGTCTCATGACGGCGCGCTGCAGAGCGGCTGCTGCTCTTTTTGCTGTCTTTGACTACCTCGCCGTTTTCGTCGACTTCTTCGATAAAGAAGTACAGAATTTTGCGGAGATTAAAGCGTTTGCCGCCAAAAATCACAACCAGCAGCAGAATGACAACCACCGCTGCCAGAACAATCAAAAACTTATCCATCGTATTTCCTTTCTATTACAGACCATTCGGATTCTGCTGCATAAAGCGCCAGCTGTCCTCGCACATGGTTTCCAGTGTTTCTTCCGCCTTCCAGCCGAACAGCTCTGCTGCACGGCTTGCATCCGCATAGGACGCTGCAATATCTCCGGCACGGCGGGGCGCAATCCGATAGTTGATGGGCTTTCCGCACGCCTTTTCGTAGGCATGAACCATTTCCAGCACGCTGACACCCTGACCGGTACCGAGATTCACGGGCATGAAGCCGGCATTCTGCTCTGCATAGCGAAGCGCACATACATGACCCTTCGCCAGGTCAACGACATGGATATAATCGCGCACACCGGTTCCATCGGGCGTATCATAATCATCACCGAACACAGAAAGCTGCTGAAGCTTGCCGACTGCAACCTGACCAATGTAGGGCAGGAGATTGTTCGGGATGCCGTTGGGATCCTCACCGATCAGACCGCTCTTATGTGCGCCGATGGGGTTGAAATAACGAAGTGCAACCACGCGGAATTCCGGATCGGCATTGCACAGATCATGCAGAATCTGCTCAATCATCACCTTGGTATAGCCATAGGGATTCGTTGCAGAGGTGGGCATATTCTCCACATACGGAACGGGGTTATTCATGCCGTATACAGTTGCAGAGGATGAGAAAACGACGGTTTTACAGCCAAATTCGCGCATCACCTGGAGCAGAACGAAGGTGCCGCCGATATTGTTCTCATAGTATTCAAGGGGCTTTGCAACGGATTCACCGACTGCCTTGAGTCCTGCAAAATGGACAACTGCGTCAATCTCCTGCTCTTCAAAGATGGTTCTGACAGCCGCTTCATCGCGCATATCCGTTTTGTAGAAATCCACCGTCTTGCCGGTAATCTTCTCAATTCTGCGGATGCTCTCCTCCTTGGAGTTGCTGAGGTTGTCCATCACCACAACAGAATAACCTGCATTTAAAAATTCCACGCACGCATGGCTGCCAATGAAGCCAGCACCGCCTGTTACCAAAATCTTACCCATTTTCATCTAATCTCCTTTATTAAAAATTATGCGATATGTACGCCGCCGACACTGCGGATCTGAAGGACATGGCATCTGCCATCACCAAGCACAGCTTCCATGGCAGTTTTGAAGGAATCCAGCAAATCAAGCGGCACATACGCCTGCACCGTTCCGGCGAAGCCGCCGCC
>JAZQAA010000294.1:0-9238 GCA_045544975.1 Oscillospiraceae bacterium
ATGGAGCGGGTGATGGGAATCGAACCCACGTAACCAGCTTGGAAGGCTGGAATTCTACCATTGAACTACACCCGCCTGCGACACGTGTTTGTTCCTCACAACATTATCTATTATACCACATTGACCTGCGTTTGTCAAGCATTTTCCAAAATTTTTTTAGAGAATATTTATGGATATTTTTACCCAGATCATGTTCAATTTTGTAGAATATCTGCAGAAAGAATCCACTCCCGGCTTAATCCGGGAATGGATTCGGAATCGTTTATTCAAAGATGACCTTAATGGTATTGTCTGCTGTAATTGTAATTTTTTGAATAATTGTACCGCGGTCTATCATTTCCTCTGCAATTGCATCCTCCACGCGTTCGCGGATAACCCGGCGGATATCGCGGGCACCGCCATGCTTGCCGAACGCTTCTTCCGCAATTTTCTGGAGTGCTGCTTCATCAAACTGCAGTGTAATCCCCTTTTCTGCAAGAGGATTGCGCATCTCTTCAAGCATTAATGCTGCAATGCGGGCGAAATCCTGCTGATCAAGCGGACGGAACACAATGATATCATCAATTCTGCCAAGAAATTCCGGTCTGAGGAATTCCCGCAGTGCTTTCATCGCACGATCCTTGGTAATCTCCTCCGTGGTTTTATTGAAACCGACACCGCTGCTCTTATCCGTTGAACCTGCATTCGATGTCATGCAGATAACCGTATGGGAAAAATTCACGACACGACCCTGCGCATCCTCAATCTGTCCCTCATCAAGAATCTGCATGAGGATGTTCATTACATCCGGATGCGCCTTCTCAATTTCATCAAATAGAATGACAGAATAGGGCTTACGGCGAACCTTTTCCGTGAGCTGGCCTGCATCATCGTAGCCAACATAACCGGGCGGAGAACCAATCATACGGGCAACGGAATGCTTTTCCATGAATTCTGTCATATCCAGACGAATCAATGGATCTGCACTGTCAAACAGTTCCGAAGCAAGCGTTTTGACGAGTTCTGTTTTGCCGACACCAGTGGGTCCGACAAAAATGAAGGATGCCGGACGGATACGGTCGCTGAGCTGTACCCTCGTTCTCTTGATTGCTCTTGCAAGAGCATTGACTGCATCATCCTGACCGATGACCCTTGCACCGAGCCGCTCGGCGAGATTCTTCATGCGAGAAAGCTCGGTTTCTTCAATTTTATTGGCAGGAATTCCTGTCCAAAGCTCCACAACCTTTGCAAGGTCGGACTCCTCCACTGCAATCTGCGCAGCCTCTTCTTCAAGCTTCTTCTGCCGTTCCTCAAGGCGGCTCAATTCCGCTTTGGCTTCTGCAATCTTTTCAAAATCCGGTGTATCATTTTCTTCAAGTGCCTTAAGAGCCTCTGTCTGTACTGCAAGCTTTTTCTTCATATCATCCAGCTCATGAAGCTCCGCTGCACGGATGCTGCGGAAAGCACAGCTCTCATCAAGCAGGTCAATCGCTTTGTCCGGAAGGAAGCGATCCGTAATATACCGTTCGGACAGCACTGCACAGAGCCGGAGCAGACGATCTTCAATCTTCACACGATGATACTTTTCGTAGTATTCACGAATACCGCAGAGTACTTCGATTGTATCCTCAACAGTCGGTTCCTGCACCGTAACAGGCTGGAAACGGCGTTCAAGTGCACTATCCTTCTCGATATATTTGCGGTACTCCTTAAAGGTCGTAGCACCGATCACCTGCACTTCACCTCTTGACAGTGCCGGCTTGAGAATGTTTGCCGCATTCATGGAGCCTTCGGAATCTCCGGCACCGACAAGATTATGCACCTCATCAATGAAAAGGATGATGTTGCCTTCCTGCACAACCTCACTGATCAGCCCTTTTACACGGCTTTCAAACTGGCCGCGGAACTGGGTTCCGGCAACCAGCGCAGTCAGATCAAGAAGATAGATCTTTTTATCGCGAAGGTGGAATGGAACTGTCCCTGCTGCAATTCTCTGCGCAATTCCCTCTGCAATAGCCGTTTTACCGACACCGGGTTCACCGATCAGACAGGGATTGTTCTTCGTACGGCGGGAGAGAATCTGAACAACGCGGGATATTTCACGATCTCTGCCAATGATTCGATCGAGCTTTCCCTCTTCAGCGCGCTGACTCAGATTGGTACAGTAGTTGCCAAGGTATTTGAGTTCCTTTTGCTTGGAATGCTTTTCCTTTCTTTTTTCCTTTTTGGAAGGCTTTTCCACCTGATCCGGCACCTCCTTGAACGAATCCGTCCCCTGCGGTCCAGTGAACAAAGTACGCAGGAAATCGGGGATGGCATTGATATTACCCATTCCCATGGGACTTTCGTCATCATTCATATATTCAGCCATCTGATCGGAGATATCCTTCAAGTCATCGTCGTTAATGCCTACACTTTTCAAATATTCAGAAACCTGCGGAATCTGCAGATCTTTTGCGCAGGCAAGGCAATAGCCGCTGTTTTTCTTTTCTTCGCCCTGCATCGCAGTTACAAAAACAACTGCCGGGCGTTTCTGACATCTGCTGCATAAAATCATAAATACCTCATCCTTCCTGACATATCTTCTATATTATACTCTCTGATATAGGAGTTTGAATATCTTTGTTGCTTCGATCGTTTCCTCATTGAACAACAACATCTGACTGTCTGTGCCATTAACAAGAAGTTTGACAGCAACTGCAATTGCGAACAGGACAAATGCCGTCTCAAGCACACCGACCAAAAAGCCGAGCAGGCGGTTACAGCGGCGGATGTGCATAATCTCTTCAAGATTTCCCGTCATATGGGCAATCACACCCACAATAATGACTACAACAATTGCCATGACAAGGAACAACGCCATCCGAACAAGCTCTGTATACCCTTCTCGATAGTAGGACTGTTCCAGAACATTGGCACAGCTGCCAATATCACCGCCGACAATACCTGAGTGATAGGCCATAAATAAATCAGAATCTGACGCAAACAGTTCAGAGAGCAGCTGATCCGTTTGCGGTGAGAGCGATTGTGCAAGCATCTGCTGTGAAGCATCACTTAAAAGATCAGCATACCAAGCCGAAACCTGCTGCACAGACACAACCTGCGAAGCGGTCTCACGCATATCCTCCGTCTCCAAACCAAGAGGAGCTCCATAGGTAGGATCGTGTGACAATGCTGCCATCACTTCAAATATATCCTGTTCCTCAAGAACGCGTTGAATATGATTGGTAATATTCTCCTTGTAAATAGTTTGATACACAGACGGCGCAAGTGCAGAACTTCCAAAAAACGCAATGACAAAGGCGAGGATTGTTCCAATCATATGGAACACCATTTTGTTAAACCCCTTAGAAACGGAGGAATAGAGGATTCCAGCAACAACTGCAAGTACAAGCACATCGTAGAACCACCAGAACTGAACGCCCATATTGATTCCTCCTATTCATTCACACTGATACGGTCAATTGTATCATAACCGAACAGATAAAAATACTTGCCGTTTCTCTTCATGGATTCACAGGATTCTTCTATTGCTCTGGAAGAAAGCTGTTCTCCGCTGAACGCATAACCTGTAATACTTGTGTTGTTCAGAAGATAGGCTGTATCACCTTCTACAGTAACGCTTTTTGCAATACTATTGAACGGTACGGACACAGGAGGTGCTGACGCTTCTGAAAACAGCAGCAATTCAGACTGTCTGCGCTGTTCGTTTTTCAAAAGCACTGCAGCGCGGTTTTCGTCAAACGAAAACCCCATCAGTGTACCAGTATAATCATACGAACTGAGAAGTGCACCCGTGCTGCTATAATATGCACATCTGGTGTCGCCGATTACCAATGCACCGCCATCTGCCAGAGCATAGATATGTTGGCACAATGTAGCGAAGGGTTCGGTTGACCAGATGGGTTCTGTTTCATCAAAGGAAACATATTGGAGCGTTGTTGTCAGGTCGCCATTTGCTGCACCGAGCGAGGCAAGAATGCAGCCCTTATCCTGCATGCTGACATCCAGCAGTCTGTCCACACAGTCGCGTGTATAAATCAGTTTTCCAACTGCATCATATACGGACAACCGGCAGGCATAGGTAGCGGATTCCGTCACAACAGCTACATAATTATCCTTTCCAAGAACGGCAAATTGAATCGGGTTTTCCGTTGAAATTTCAAACAGCATCTTATTCTGCGTATCAACACGGAAGCTTGTGCCGCCATGGGAATACAGCAGGCTGCGTGAATCATTTGCTTTAATGATCGCGTTACTGTAGGCATGCTGGCGGCTGTCCTTCAGGCTGCCGTCCGCGCCGTAGATATACAGGTATTTATCACAGAGCAGAAACATCTGATTACCAATAAATTCCGCGTAAAAATCAACACCGCCGGACACAGACAGCGGAAAATAGCCTTCCGTGTCCGCATTTTCGTTCTGTCTGACATTCTGGTATTTTGTCCCGATATCTTCAAGTTTCGGGAACCATACATTTCTCTTTGCATAAATAAAAATACAGATCGAAACTGCCAGCAGAATGCCAAGCAATCGGAGCAAACGTTGTCTTCTTTTCTTTCTAAGCCGTACCTGGACAATATCCACTGTATCTGCCATACGGTATGCCTCCTTTTTTGTTCTCCTCCGCATTTTTCTCTCTTTTCTGCGGAAATCCGGTTTAATAAAATACGCGATTCAGATACAATCCGTGGGGATTCGCCGTAATACCCGCAAGCTCCCGCTTTCCGGCAGCCATGATTGCATCGAGCTGGTCAATCGGAATTCGTCCCTCATTGACATAGAAAAGAGTTCCTACCATAATTCTGACCATATTGTAAAGAAATCCATCCCCTCTGACATACATTCGGATGGTTTCGTTTTCGACTTCTACATCAAATCCATGAATGGTGCGTACAGTATTGGCATTATCCGCACAATTTGTACAGAATGTCCGGAAATCATGTGTGCCGACAAAATGCTGTGCCGCCTCCCGAACAAGGTCCGCATGAAAAGGACGACGGTAATGACAGGCAAGGTCGGTCAGAAAGGGATTTTTGCTTTCACTGTTATGGATGAGGTAAAGGTATTCCTTTCCCTTGCAGCTGAAACGAGCATGAAAATCTTCCGGTGCCTCTTCACAGGAAAGAATGGAAATATCAGCCGGAAGCTCACCATTCACACCGCGGATAAATCCTTTGATCGGAATCTGGCTGTTGGTTTTCACAGAAAAACAGTACTGCTTGGCATGAACCCCTGTATCCGTACGGGAACAGCCATGGATGGTGATCTGCTCATTGAGCACCTTGCCAGCACATTGTTCCACCACTTCCTGAATTGTCTTTGCATTGTTCTGACGCTGGTAACCGTGGTACCCTGTACCACGGTATGCCATCATTACTTTCAAATTTCTCACATTAACCTCGCGTTACTTACTTTGATGATTTGCGTCTGCGCTTTTCCGTTACCTTCAGATCATCAGAGATAATCTCCTCAAGCGCAAGCTGCTCTTCTGACTTCTCAGAATTCTCAGGCTCACTGGTTGTTTCGGGATCCTTCGGCGCATTCTTTGCTTTCTTCTTTCGCTCCAGCACCCAGAGGACAATCAGAATACCTGCACATCCAATCGAAATTACTGCTCCCGGAATGAAGCCGTTGGGGATATAGGAAAGCTTAATGCTATGCGTACCTGCTGTAAGCGGAATACCGCAAATCGCACCGAAAAGACGCTCAACTTCGACGCTCTTGCCATCCACCTTTGCACTCCATCCCTTTTCATAGGGCATGGAAAGATACAGATAACCATCTTCGTTGACTGTAATGTCACCTGTAAAGGAAGCATCCGCAAAGCTTGTCACCTGCAGTGTTTCATCAGCTAATGCTGCATATCCCTGATCAAGTACATCCTTGTTCAGTTCATAGAAATATACCTTTGCACTGCCGCGCACAATATCCTCCTCAATATTTGCACGAAGTGTTATCTTCTCTCCAGCTGTGAAATATCCTACGGGAGTAATATACGGCTGACGGCTTGTATTATAACTGTGGAGCTTGGTATCAGCCTGGTATACATCCAGATAGTCCGCATTGGAAGTGGAATTCGCAGCTGTCGTTTGCTTAATATGCGTGAAGGCATAGAACATACCTTCATGAGGAGTGGTGAAGTTATATTTCAGATAGGTGTTGCCCTCTTCCGCATCCTCAGCAACTGTATATTGATAGGAGCCATAATCGTTGCGGGTAACATTGAGTCCCTTATGGCCAACATTTGTGATGTCAATGGGAGTAAAGAGATCCCCCTCAATTCCGGTCATCTGTCTGAACAGAGCATTCTGAATTTCAAAGGCATTCATGCTCTCATCAAACACATAATCCTTGACAGCACTTTCCATCATATAGCCAATCGGGAGATAATACTCGTTCTCATACATCTTTACAGCACCGCTCTGACCGATTTCCGTCATATTGGCATCTGCATTGTATCCATCCTTAGAAAGAATATAACGAATACCAAGCATCATATTGGTTACAGGAGAGGTGTTAACATAGAAGTAACGGTTACCGCCCTCGCCTGCCGGAATGCTCATCATACGCATAAAGGTTGTCACACTCTTGTTGGCCATGGAAGAGAACTGAGAAACACCGTCATAATAGTAAAGACAGGGGTCATTGAGTGTATACCATGTGGTCAATTCGGTTCTGTAAAAATACTCATTTGCAGAATTCTGTGCCTGGTCAACAAGTACTGCAATATCACTTCCCTTGGAAGGGTAACTCTTACGATCGGAAGTACCAACAGTATCAACACCATTGATGGCGTTCGTTGCCATTTCAAACATCAGGACAGCCGCAATGATATATTCTACAACGCGTTTGGATGCAAATTCACGCAGAAGGAACACTGCAATATAAACAGCACCAAGAATGGCACTTGCCCAGATATACTGCTTGCTCTCTTCCGGTCTTGCGTAGTAAGCAGCTGTACAGAATATAATGCCGGTGATCAGGAGCATGATCCAATAGGAAATATCGAACTTTTCCTTCAGAAGCACCTGATATGCGCGATATGCTGCTACAAGTAAAACAAAGGAGAACAGGAAAGAGAAGCGATAGGGCAGCATATTGGTGAAATGGAAACCATGCCAGATAAAATTCAGGAAATTGATATTACAGCTGAGAATCAGGAATACGAGCATGAAAACAGCTGCAAGCTTCTCGCGGAGACGGATTTCCTTAGCAAACAAAAATACGCCGAGCAGAAGCACAGGGAGCAGACCGCAGTAAAGATTGGGAAGTCCGCTCTTGGATGTAGGATCGTTGAAAGCAAGCATATTCGAAATAATATCGAGCCAGCTTTCATAGAATTTAATTTTATCCGGGAAAGAATTGTTGGCACTATTTGTCAGCTGCAGCGCCTGATAAGTCGGAATGAGCAGCCAGGCAGATAAGCCTGCACCGCATAAGGAGCATCCTGCAATCTGCGCAAAGCGCTTTCCGAATGTACGAAGGTCGAAACCCTGGAAAATGCAGAGAATAAAAAATGCAAAAACAGTGAAAATACAAATGAAAAGTGCAATATAATAATTGGTAAACAATGCCAGTGCAAGAGCAATGACATAGGTACGGTACTTACCTTCACGGACAAGGGCAACAAGTCCGAGCATCACAAGCGGAAGCAGTGCAACTGTATCAATCCAGATGACATTCCAGTAATATCCCATCATATAGCTGCAAAGTGCATACATCACGGCAAACATGGTAATGGAAATATCATTCTTATTGAAAACATAGCGCAGCATTTTGGCAAAGAAAAGTCCTGCAAATGCAAATTTCAGAAGCAAAATAGCAGCAAATGCCTCCCTGAGGAATTCCTGCGGAACAAAAACAGAAAGCAGGTTCAGGGGACTTGCGCAGTAATATGCCATCAATGCAAGGAAATTGGTACCAAGACCGGATCGCCAGGTATAGAAAAGTGAGCCGCCCTCCTGCAATTTCTCATGAAGGGTTTGGAAAAACGGATAATACTGATGCCAGAGATCGGTGACAAGAAACTGACGATCACCGAATGGGTAGAGCTTTTCAAGTGCAAAGCCAATGAGAACCAGCAGCATCGGGATGAAAAAAGCAAGAATCTCCCAGATATGCTGATGGAAGAAACTTTTCTTCTCCAGAGAAACTACAGTTTTTCCCTCTGCATTTTTCGTGGTCTGCTGAACAATCTTTGATACTGAACGCTGATGGGAAAGCTTGCGCTTTACCAGACTATTATTTTTTTTCGCCATATCCTCAAACTCCTTATATTTTTTGAAGGTGATCCATCCCTATTTTTCTATCATTCATCCCAAAATGATATTCAATATAATCGCTGCTGCAAGAAATGCAATACAGATTCCCAGTGCAGCATAATCCCTCGGTGCTGCTTTCAGTTTCCGCAGTCTTGTTCTTCCCTCACCGCCGCGGTAGCAGCGGCATTCCATTGCCGTTGCAAGCTCTTCAGCACGGCGGAAAGCAGAAACAAACAGCGGAATCAGAATTGGAACAAGTGCCTTTACCCGTTCCATCAACTTTCCATGGTCAAGTGCTGCTCCCCTTGCCTTCTGCGCCGCCATGATTTTATCCGTCTCCTCCAGAAGCGTCGGAATAAAACGAAGCGCAATAGACATCATCATTGCCATTTCATGAACGGGGAATTTGATTTTTTTCAGGGGAGACATCAGCGATTCAATCGCATCCGTCAATAAAATGGGGGAAGTTGTGTAAGTCAGCAGCGAGGTGCCGACAATGAGCAGAACGATTCTGGTCATCATAAAAATACTGGTGGTAATGCCGCCCTCTGTGATTTTCAGAAAGCTCCACTCCCATAGCGTTTCGCCATCGTCAATTAAAAAAAGGTTTAATACAGCAGTAAACGCCAGTATCGGAAGAATGGGTCGGATGCTTTTCCAGATCATTTTCACTGGAATATGGGAAAGCACCTGCGCCATAAAAACAAAGACAAAGCCAAGTAGCAGCGTCCAAATGCTGTTTCCGATAAACAGCATGACAATAAAAAGCATTGTGCCTATGATCTTCATACGGGGATCAAGACGATGAAGAATACTGTCAACAGGAAAATACTGTCCTAATGTAATATCCTTCAGCATACCGCATCTCCTCCCCTCTTCAAAAGAGCAAGCAGAGCGTCCTTTGCCTGATCTATCGTATAAATATCCATAGGAAGCGCATAGCCTCTTCTTCTGAGTTCCATCATCACAGAAGCAATCTGAGGCACCTGCAGTCC
>JAZQAA010000295.1:0-3302 GCA_045544975.1 Oscillospiraceae bacterium
CCATCAAATTCATTGTTTTGCAATCTCCTAAGAACAATTTCTATATATTTTATATTTTTGTTGCAAGTTTTTTGTTAAAGGTGCACAACGCGAAAGCAATCAACCACCAGTTTTTTCATTTTTCGTGATTATCGGAGCAAAAAACCGGAGTGCAGAAGCACTCCGGTTTCAGATTGAATTACATTGTCAGAAGTGCTGCTGCCCAGCCTTCCTTTTCCTTAACAGAAATAGTACGGAAGCCTGCGCGATTGAGCACATCGAGCACCTCGTCGGCACGCTCGATAATAATGCCGGAAACAATCAGATAGCCGCCGGATTTCAGGAATTTCCCGAACAGACCGGACATCGCAATCAGGACATCGGCAACAATATTTGCGCAGATGACATCGTAGCCGTCACCGAGCTTCTCGCAGAGCGCTTCATCGGAGCAGATGTCACCGCAATATGCGGTGTAGCGATCCTGTCCGATGCCGTTCTTCTCCGCATTCTCAATTGCTGTGCGCACGGAATTCTCGACGATATCGACTGCCATAGCATCCTTCGCTCCGAGGAGAATGGCACCGATAGAAAGGATACCGCTGCCGCAGCCAAGATCAAGTACGCGGTCATCCTTCTGCAGGATGGTTTCAGCAAGCTCCAGACAGAGTCTTGTTGTGTGATGCTGCCCTGTACCAAAGCTGGAGGCGGGGTCAATTTCCAGAATCAGACGGTCATTATTCTCCGGAACCGGTTCCCATGACGGTTTGATCATGAGCTTTTCGCCAATCGGAAGGGGCTTGAAATACTGCTTCCAGTTGTTTGCCCAATCCTCTTCATTCACATTGCCGGAGGAAAGTGCAAGGCTTCCGAAAAGCTCGGAATTCTCGCCGTTTTTGAGCTGTTCAAGCAGATTCTTGACACCTGCAAGCTGTTCAGCACCCTGTGCATCATCGGGCAGATAGAAGGTCACTGTCGTATCACAGCTTGCAAGTCCCATGAGATCATCATCAATATAATCCCACTTTCCATCCTTATCATCGAGGAATTCCTGGAAGGATTCCTTATCCTCAATGGCAAAGCCTTTCACGCCAAGGTCAGTAAGCATGGCACAGAGAACATCCACAGCGGGAGTTTCCGTTGTAATTTTTACTTCAAACCAGTTCATATTCAATTTCTCCTTTGTTGTTTAGCGCGGCGTTTCGCCTCGCGCTTTTGTAATTTCTGTTCTTTAAGATAGCTTTCCCGGGCTTCATGCCATGTGCAGTATCCCTGCAAGAGCTGATCCGTCGGCACCGCATCACAGTGGTCATAGATCGCAGCATCGAGCTGCAGGAAGAGCACAGCATCCGGCACAAATGCATTTGAATACGCAAAAAGCTCCATGACAGTGATGCTTTCATCAAGTTCCATAATGTCCCGCATCCGAAGGAAAACTGCCGCCGCCGCCTGTTCAGGGCTCATCGCCGCAAGTTTTCTGCGGAACAAGGATTCGCGCAGCTTCGGAAGAAGCAGCCAGATCACAAATCCAACCAATGCACTTCCAAGGAATCCAAAGCCCCAGAGCATGACATAATGATTTTCCGCAACATCACCGTCGGCTATTTCCTGTGCAGCAACCGTCGGCTCAAAGCCAAGCCAGCCATAGCCGGCAATATAGACCTCCGGGAAGGCGTGTGCATCGCGCACCCTGACAACATAATCATACTCTTCCCCGCGATACTGCTCGGACACACTGTAACCCTGTACATAACGGGCAGGAAGATCTATCGCACGGCAGAGCAGTACCATGGCGGTTGCATATTCATAGCAGACACCGCGTTTTGTTGTCAGAAGGAAATCCTCAATATTCTCTCCTTCTGCCTTACGGTAGCTTTCATCGTAAAGAAAGCCCTGTTCAGTAAAGTATCGTTCGATCGCGTGTGCCTTCTCATAATCGGAATCACAGCCGGCAGTGATTTCTTCTGCAAGCGCAGTGATCTCCTCTGTACAAAAATCCATCCCGTGTACATCGGAAAGAAAGGTATAGGCGTTGCTGCATTCTTCCGCGCAATCCCTGAGAATCTCCGCTGCATCGCTGTCATACCAGAGAATCTCCGCTGCATCAAGCAGGAGGGATTCATAGGATGCGCCATCCAGTTCACAGAGAACCGCATTGACACCCGCATTGCGCGCAAAGGAATCGGGGTAATAGTAATAATCCATGGTCGGATTCCCGCCCAGGGTCAGGATCATGTGCCGGGTTTCCTTCACATCGGAGGGTGCAAGGTAATCACCAAGCTCACTCACACGGGTAACGGATGGAACAAAGATTGTAGAAAAGCGTGGATGGATGCAGGCATAGCCTTCACGCTGGGATGGGATCTCCATATCCAGCACATCCGTCAACCCGTATTCTTCCGCAAACTGTGCGTCGGCACGCGCTGCCTCCAGAATGGCTTCCAGAAGATCGGCAGGTGCATAACAGCGTTCTGCGTTAAAACTACGATTATCAAATTCATAGTCATCCAATGCATTCCAGCTGTCATCTGCAAGATAATAGGAATAGGTCTGGGTGCGCAGACGAAGACTTTCGTCCGCCTCCACATAATAGATGGTTCTGCCGCTGTTATTGGCAGTAAAGCTGTTATCCGTTGACTGTGTAAAGCCGGTGATCATATTCATGAGGACATCGGAGAGGGTGCTCTGTGCCATGACATTCTCGATATATTCTCTATCCGCTTCGATCTTTGGCTTCGGCACAATGGCAGCCAGAATACTGAACGCAGCGACATAAATCATAACAGAGATACCTGTACCGGAATGGTTCATGCGTTGTACCTCGCCATCCTCGCGGAGCTGACGGCAGTAAACCATCAGAAGGAAATAGCTGCTGAGCAGCAGAATCACAAGGAGTGCCGGCATCTGGATGCCTTCCTTCGCATAGAGCGTCAGCGGAATGAGCATAATGATGAACTGCATCAGCATTCGATACCGGACCTTGGAAAAATAGTACACTGTACTCGAAAGAAAACCAAGCATCATCCAGTAGATGGCAATGGTGTACCAAAGTGAAAAATCAAGGACGCCCTGCGGTGTGAGGAACCAGACAAGAAAATAGAGCGGATATTCCGAATAGCCAATATTCACAAACAGACTGAATATCATCAGTCCCGCACACATAAAGACGAGGTAGCAAAGAGGGCCTATGTATTTATGCTTTGCCACAAAGTCATAGAATTTCATGATGATGTGACAAGCAAAAATGGCAAGAAGGGTATACAGCCAACAGAATTCGGGGTGGTAGTAATACATCCCCGTCATAACGAGAAAGACAGTATACAGCT
>JAZQAA010000296.1:0-5654 GCA_045544975.1 Oscillospiraceae bacterium
GCTACGATCCGACTTCGATGCACTCAACCGCGGAATTACGCCGCTGATTCTCTGAGGTTTCGTACTATGATAACACAAACAAACACGGAAAGCGGTATTCAGATTGAAAACACGCTTTCCATGTCACTTCGACGAAAAGTCAGCAACGATTGGAAGCTTTGTTGGCTGCTCATTGCTTTGTCCGGCGTTGTCGGCAGCATTTTCACCTTTATTTCCATGTTTCATCCGCTGGTGCACCTGCCGGCTCTTGTGACAGTGATTCTCCTGTCCTTCGGAATTTTTTCCTTCACGGCATTTTTCCCAAAAAGATACCGCCCCATGAAGGTGAGCCTGATTGTTATCTATCTTGCACTTGTCTTTTTCCTGCGAAAGTCCTTTTATGCAGGTTTCATTCACCTGATGAATGCCATCTGCAAGGAAATCTATGATACGGACTGGAATTATTTCAGTGCCTATGCTGAGTATTCTGAGCGATATGCAACGACGGTATTCTTAGCGCTGTGCAGTGTTGTCATTGTATTTGCGCTCTGCCATGCAGTGATTCGTCTCCATAACTTCTTCCTCACGATGATTTTCACCTTTCCGTATATAGAGCTTGGATTCTATTTTGGCATTGCCCCCAACCACCTGCTCGCAGGGCTTCTCTTTGCGTTCTGGTGCAGTGTCGCAGCGATACATCTTTCCAATTTTGGAACTTACCAAGACTTCGAGAAAGCCAATTTTCTGCGAAAGGACAATATCTTCTTCCCTGTCAGCGGAATGCGTTTCATGGTGACGGAGAAGGTCGGATTCTTCGTGCTGATCATCGTTTTTCTTCTGTCGATCCTTTCTGAGATGATTCTGATTGCGACAGGCTACAGCCGCCCCGATCAGTTCAAAAAGCTGCGCACGGATGTGAAGGAATACATTGAAAAAATAGATTTTCCCGATGTTTCGAACCCCATTAATTTCTTCCCCGAAAAGCAGGAAGAAGAAACAAAGCACGAGGATACCATTGAACTTGGAGAGATTGATGCCCGTACCTTTGAGAATGTGTCCATCAGTGAAGTGGTCTTTACAGCACATCCGGACAGCCGCATTTATCTCAAATTCGATACCGGTCACCAGTACCGCGGAGACAGCTGGGAGCTGCTGCCTGATTCTGCGTATGATGCGGAGATTTTCGATGAATTTGATGACAATGATTTCTATCCGCAGGATTTTCTCTGGACGAGCATGGAGCATTACAGTGAGTCAATCACAACAATGATCATTCACGGAAGCTCCGATATTCTCATGCACTGTGTTCCCTATGGACATGACGAGAATCCGGATGTGTCCTATGTGTATGATTACGGATATGACGGTTTTTCGAATGAATATACAATGTATGTGAGCGGCGACTATGAAAAGCTGCTGCTCGAAGAGGAAGCTTATTCATCCGATGAGATCCTGATGTATGAAGCGGACGGCTATCAGAGCTTTGTGGAAGAGCATTATCTGGCACTTCCGTTCAACGGCGATATGCAGGATATCGAGGAAGAATATGAATATCTTTTCAAAGGCTACAACCACAATACCGCTTCCCCCGATGAAACCATTGCACTGCTCCAGACATTGCGGGCAAAAATGTGCAGTGAGGCAAGCTACACCCTCTCCCCCGGCAGAACGCCGGAGGACGCTGATTTTGCTGCGCACTTCCTTCTCGAAAGCCATGCAGGCTATTGTGAGCATTATGCAACTGCCGGAACCGTCCTTGCACGCATGGCAGGCATTCCTGCAAGATACTGTCAGGGCTTTATGATTGATTGTACAAGAGAAGGCGCAAAGCTGACAGAGATTCCCGATGGGTATGTGGTCAATGTCCTTGACAGCAATGCCCATGCCTGGACGGAGATTTACATTAACGGCATCGGCTGGATTCCGTTTGAGTTCACCTTCTCCTATTTTGACGATTCCGATATTGATCTTCCGGAGAAAGTGACTGAAGAAGTGACAGTTCCTCACACGGAGGACACTACGGAGAAAAAGCACACAACCCCCTCTCCTACTGAGAAGAACGAGGAAACCTCCGTTACCACTACTGTAAATCCCGATTCGAAGCCCGGGCAGAGAAATGCTGCTATGGTTCCGATTGCGATCGGAATTGCCATTGTCTTTCTGAGCGTAGTTCTCATGATTGCGTTGATTGTGCTCGGAGAACGCGCCGAGCGAAGGCGAAGAACACACAAACTCACACAGAAGGATCAGGAGGCCGCGGCGAGATACGCCTACCGCTATCTATGCCGTCTGATGAAGCACTGCGGTGTCAATGTCTCCCAGGTTTCCGTACAGAAACTCACCGAGAATGCCGGAGCTATCTGCGGCAGAATGGTGCAGAAGGGCAGCATTGAGCAATCCATTGCCATTGGTGCCAAAATCCGGTTCAGTCCCCATTCTATAAAGGAAGAGGAACTTGCGATGCTCCGGATGACTGCTCTGGAAATTGCAGGCACCATTGATCGCGAAGCCAGTCTGCTGCAAAGATTCAAGCTCCGTTATCTGCAGCACCTGATCTGACAGGAGGTACTATGAAATTTTTAAAGGCTTTTTCGCTGAGAAATCTGTGGAGGGTGAATTTCTTTACCCTCCTCACCCTGCTGCTTGGCATTGCCTTTGCAGCAAAGCCGGATTTTGTGGATGATGTTTGCCGGGGTGCCGGTTCCCTGCTTGCGATTGCAGGTGCCGTACTCCTTGTCATCTATTTTATCAAGGGCAGGGTCAAAACACAGCTGCTCATCACGGGAATCATCCTGATTCTGGCAGGATTCTTCCTTGTCTTTGTGACAACACTTCTGAAAACACTGGTTCCCATTTTATTCGGACTGTGGCTTTTGATCAATTCTTTTGATAATATCGTCCGCAGTTATCAGTCAAGACCCTTCGTCAAACACTGGTGGATTGGAATGCTCCTCTCCATCCTCAGCTGCGGAGTCGGCGTGTTTGTCATTACCCGTCCCGTCAAGGCAATTGCCTATACCATCCGCCTGGTCGGTATTGCGATGATTGTGCATTCGGTGCTGCAGATTTGCTCGATTTTCTTTGAAAAAAGACCGAAAAATGAGATGCCTGACGGCATCATTGAAACCACCATTGAGGAGTCATAATTATGGAATTTGAAGTGAATTTTGGGTGCTGGGGAAATGTCTTTGCAGTTCCTTCCGCTGTTGTTGACCGGTATATGCACCTTGCGTCCGCGGCTCAGCTGAAGGTACTTCTCTACCTGCTGCGGCATAATGGGACAACGCTTTCCAGTGCGGAAATTGCTGCCGTCATGCAGCTTTCCGAGGAAACTGCCGAAGAAGCCGTGGAATTCTGGGAGCAGGCAGGCGTGCTTTGCAAGCCTGGCAAACCTGCGGAGCAGTTCAGCTTTATGCAGACCACGCCGCTTCCGGCTGAAAAGCCGGAGAGCCTTGCAGAGAATCCCCCCACCAAGAAAACCGATGCGAAAGTACAGCGAAGCAGTAAGGAAATTAAGCTTGATCCTTCCGAGATTGCGCATTCTCTTGAAAGCTCCCAGCCGCTCAAGGATCTCTTTGTCTGTGCAGAATCCCTCTTTGGCAGGATGCTCAATCACATGGAACAGAGATCCCTCATCTGGCTGCACCAGTATCTTGGCATTCGCAGCGAGGTCATTCTGACGCTGCTTGGGTACTGTGTTTCCATGGATAAGGTCAGTATGTCCTATGCCGAATCCATTGCCATTTCCTGGGTGGAGAATGATATCCTGTCGTTAGAAGCGGCAGAAGCAGAGATCAGGCGGCTCACGGAAGCGAGAACCTTTACCGCCGGCATTCAGAAAACCTTTGGTATGAACCGCAAGCCCACCACTCAGCAGCAGACCTACATCGATAACTGGAAGCTCTCCGGCTATTCGATGGAGCTGATTACATATGCCTATGAGCTGACGATTGAGAGCATTGATAAGCTCAATTTCAAGTACATCAATACCATTCTCGAAAAGTGGAACGAAGCAGGCATTACAACTGTTGCACAGGCGAAGGAAGGCAGACAGAATTATTCGAAAAAGAAGCAGACGGATTCCAATGGCATGACGGAACAGGAAGTTGCAGAAATGAATGATTATCTGAGCCTTGTCAATCGCTTTGGAAAGGAGTAAGTAAAATGAATCAATCCGTTTTTCAAGAAGCCATACAGACCATTGCCGCAAGAAGAATTCAAGCGCAAAATATCAATGAAGCGCGTTTTGAGGAGGTAAACTCCAAAATCCCGCAGATCGCTGAAATCAATCGACAGCTTGCACAGACCGCAAGCACCCTGCTCGAAACGATCCAGGGCAATGTGGATATCCATGAACGAGTTGAGCTTCTGCGGCAGCAGAATCTCGAGGCACAGGCGCTTTCGAGGAATCTGCTGACAGCGCACGGTTATCCCGAGGATTATCTCGACATCCAGTACACCTGTGAAAAATGCCAGGATACGGGCTATTACGCCGGCATCTACTGCGATTGTCTCAAGAAGCTGATTGCATCCGTCGGCATCAGCCGGATGAACCGGAACGCACAGCTCTCGCTTTCAAGCTTTGACAGCTTTTCTCTCGAATACTACCGCGGCAAGCAAACGGAACAGGGCGTAGACTGCTACCAGCAGATGCAGATGATACTTTCCGGATGCCAGAAATATGCAGCGGACTTCTCCCTCAGCTCGCCCAGTCTCCTTTTCTACGGCAGGACGGGACTTGGTAAAACCCATTTATCCCTTGCCATTGTCACCGAGGTGCTGAAGAAGGGGTATGATGTGATTTATGATTCCATCATCAATCTCCTGCAGCAGGTGGAGCGCGAGCATTTCGGAAGAGAGAAGGCGGAGGTGGACACCCTGTCCCTGCTTTTGCAGACGGATCTTCTTGTGCTTGACGATCTGGGCACGGAATTTGACACACCCTTCTATGTTTCCACGATCTACAACATCATCAATACCCGTATCAACCGCGGACTTCCGACGATTATCAATACGAATCTGGACTATCCCGCCATCCGCCGGAGATATGAGGAACGCATTGTGTCCCGTCTGTTTGCGGTGTATGAATGTATGCAGTTTGTCGGCAGTGATATCCGACTGCTCAAGAAAATGAACAGCCGATAAGTGCTGTAGGAAAGGATTATAAACTATGGAATTTTTAGAACTTGCAAAAAAGAGATGTTCCACCAGAAGCTACAAGGCAGATAAGGTGGAGCCGGAAAAGCTTGCAAAAATCCTTGAAGCTGCGCGCGTTGCGCCGACCGGCAAGAATGCGCAGGCGTTCAAGCTGCTTGTGATCCAGAGCGAGGAGGGGCTGACAAAGCTCAAGGAGGCTGCGAATTTCTACGACGCTCCCCTTGCCATCCTCATCTGTGCGGACATTGAGAACACCTGGCACCGCAGCTTTGACGGAAAAATCATCTCCGATATTGACGCATCCATCGTCAGCACGCACATGGTACTGGAAGCCACGGAACTTGGGCTTGCCTCGCTCTGGATCTGCCGATTCAAGCCCGATGTGGTAAGAGAGGCATTTCAGATTCCCGAGGGCTTGGAGCCAGTCAATCTGACGGTATTCGGCTATGAAAATGCACCACTCAAGTCCCCTGAGCGCCATCAGGATGAGCGCAAGGCGCTTGAAGAGCTGCTGGTGG
>JAZQAA010000297.1:0-4422 GCA_045544975.1 Oscillospiraceae bacterium
GGCCATATTACGGATGAAGATAGAATAGGCGATAAAATGGCACAAATTCTTGGAGTGCCTAACGAATATGAGTTGGTTTGTTTTCTTCCTGTTGGTATTGCAAAATCGGCACCTGTTCTTCCAAAGAAAATAGATTTTGACGAACGAGCCTGGTTTAATGCATTCCCAACATCAAACCGCTAAATCCCAATTTATCATTCAACAACCGCATTAAACAACAAAAGCACCTACCATTCATAAGGCAGGTGCTTTTCTGCTTAACTTTCTTTGTCTTTCTTCCATTCCTCAAACGCCTTAGCATTAGTTAATAAAGTGATTTTGTACGATGACAGATCCATCATTTTCTTCAATCTCAATGAAAAACGAGCAACTGTCAGTTTGGATAAAAAGTTTGTTTGGCTTTGCGAACACTCTACTTTTGAGGTTATGACCTCCATAAGTGGAGTGTTTTCGTTATTAATTGTTTTTCCTGCCTAAATAAAACTCTTCGGATAGAATCGAAAGGGTTCTGTTTTTATTATCCTATTTCTGCGCAAGAAACTCTTCTAAACTCAACATACCACCGGAGCCGGTGAATGCCGCATATTCGAGAATAAGAGCCGCGTCCGTCGCGTCAAAATTGCCGTCGCTATTTACATCGGATGCAGCCTTCTGACCGTTGTTTAGTCCTGTAGAAGAACCGGAGCCTGCTGCTGCGGCGGCAATCAGAATTTCTGCCGCGTCGGAAGCATCCACGCTCTTGTCAAGACTCACATCGCCGAGAGCGTAGGTTGTCTTATAGATCTCTCGGTTGCCGATGCCGTAAATGACATAGTCGGGATTGCAGAACACATCTGCAACATTTGCCGAAGAATCCCAGTAGGGGATGTACGCCGTCTGAAGAGAGTCAGTAAAATAGATGCATGCCTCGTCGTCAAAGCCGGTAAAGTTATTATCATAGATCAGCAGTCTGCCCGTGTAGGTGTTCTCGCCCCACTGCCATTCGCCGTATTCCACGCCGTAGGCGAGAACAGCGTGCATTCCGAGAGACACCGCATAGCCGATGTACATGGGCGTTCCCTGCTCGAGAGCGGCGAAAAACTGTTCGCTTCCGACATAGGATTCATCCCATTCCGTATTCATCTGCCACTGCATGGCATCAATATGCACCGTCTGGATGAAGTACCACACTACTGCCGAGATGCCCTCCTCCGTGAAGGGAATGTCATGCAGCGTCTCGGCACCCGGATAGATATCGGATGGATCCAGCAAGCCGATACTCGCAAGATAGGACGAAAGCGCAAAGCCTGCGCAGGCACCCCGATACTCATCATCCTCCGTCCAGTTGTCCGCGCGTGCGGTAAACCACGGAATGCTGTCGGGATGGCAGTCCGCCAAGTATTCCGCAATGGTCTCATCGGAAAGGAGGTATTCCGTCAGGTCGCCGTTGGTAAAGCTCCAGTTGTCTTCGCCCTCCACAAAGGTCGGTTCCTTGCCGCTTGGCTGATTGAACTCCGTATGGATGTAAGCGTTCTCCAGCGCTTCGTTATTGCCGCCGATCACGATCTCGTCCCACGCGGCGGAATCGCCCTTAAAAAACACATCACAGAGTCCGTCACAGCCGGCAAATACGCCATCGCCGATGGAGGTAAGGCTCTCCGGCAGGATGATCGTAGTCAGCCTTGAGGAATCCACGAACCACCCATCCGGAATGCTCGTAATCCCCTCCGGAATGGATACAACATATGTCCGATCCTGATTGAGACCTGCCGGAATGCGGAACTTGTCCTCATTGTAACCGCCCTCGGCAAGTACCGTCACGGGCAGGCCGTCGATCTCCGACGGGAAATAGAGCTGTGCGCCGGAGCAGCCGGTGATCTCAATGTGATCGCCGTGATTGATATAGTCATAGCCGCCCGCCATTTCAATATCGGTATAGTGCAGCACCTCCTCCGCAGATACAGGGATGGCAGGGGCATTGCAAAGCAGCAGCGGCAGGGACAACAGCCCTGCTGTCAGTTTTCTGCATTTCATGGTAGGTTCCTCCTTGTGTATGTAATCGTATGATCATCAAAAAACCGGTTATGATGGGTACATCTATAAGTCCATCATAACCGATTTATCAAATGAAATCAAGCAATTTTCCTATTCTGTCACTAATTTTCCTGAAATGCAAGTGCGCTGCTGTCATTTCCTGCCGGGCAGCCAGACATCGGCAGTGAACTGCCGGTTCTTCTCGTAGAACTCAATCATGCCGCCGCACCGCTGCACCGCGTTCCTCACGGATGTCAGACCGATGCCATGCGATGCTTCATCCCTTTTGGTCGTGTGAAGTTCAGGGTTGTTCTCGAGAACGGATGCCGCAACAGAATTGCGGATCACAAGATTAACATAGCCCTTGCGCTGTGCTGCTTCAAAGAATACGGAGCGTTCGTCCTCTGCAGCGGCGCAGGCTTCCATGGCATTGTCAAAGAGATTGCCCAGAATGATGCACAGATCCACATCATCCATATCAAGCACAAAGGGGCTGGTGCTGACCGTTGTTCTGATGCCTGCAAGACTGCACTGGGAGAGCTTGGTATTGGCGATCACATCCACCACGCGGTGCCCTGTCTTGACGCCGGCATACCCGAAATTGAGCTTGTTTTGCATCATATCACCAACATAGCCCTGTGCCTGTTCGTACTCACCGGACTGTATCAGCATAGCGATGCACTGCAAGTGATTTTTCATATCATGACGCAGCTGCTGCATCTCTTCATACTGCTGCTCGGACTGGGCAAGCTGCATTCTGTATTGCTCGAGCTGCATCCGGTCAATCATGAGCTTCGTTTTCTCTTTATTGATACGGACGATTTTCCGTACAAGCAGGTACATCATCACGCCGACGGCGAGCCACGCGCCCCATGTGATCAACTGCAGGGAGAGCCGCACCTCGGGTCTGAAAAAGGTGAAATCCCAGATCGTGACCTGCACAAAGAACGCAACAAAGAACACGCCCGCCAGCACAGCCCATTCAATGGAGTGGAATTCCCATTTCCGCCGGCGTTTGAGATACACCAGAAGCTCCCCGAGTAAAAAGACGAAGAAAACATTGCAGAAATTGGCAATATTGAGAATCGAATCACTTACCACGCCGAATATCCACTCGCTCTTTGCAAAATCCGTGTTGATGATATTGTTCAGAATCGTCAGCATGAAATACCGGACAAGGGACTGCACATTTTCCACCATGACCGCCGCAAATATTTTATCTGACAGACTCCCCCGCAGCAGGGCAGCCACAAACAAAAGATTCACAGCAACATAGACAATTTTCTCCGATCCCTTAAAGGAATGGGTGAAAAACATCCTCGGAAGGTACTCCATCGTCAATCGCACACCAAGGAGGAGTACGCCGCAAAGCAGTGCCTTCACTTTGCTTTCCGCGCCCAGAAAACGGACACAGAATACCGCAATGGCCAGCATCATCAAGAAATTCCATAGAAAATCCATACTATAACCCCCTTGAAAAACGCATCAGTTCCAGCTGGACAGCCTCTTGTTTGCCGCGGCTTAGCGGAAGCATGCTGCCGTCATCGAGAAGAACCTCCTTATGATTGATCAGATCAATACACCTGAAATTGACAAGAAAGCTCTTGTGAATGCGGATGAACCCGCACTGCGCGATCTCCTTTTCCACATCGGATAGATTACCGTTTGCATTGAAGGAAGTATCCTGTAAATGCACTGTCAGCTTGTGACTCCGAACCTCGATATAGTTGATAGAAATTGCATTGACCACCTTTCTTCCCTGCTCAGTAGAAAAATCGCACATTAGTCCCCGAGTTCGCCGCTTGACAAGGTAACATTCGAGCGCCTCATCAATCTCCATCTCAAATCGGGATTTCCGGATAAAGCGGAACGGCGTGTACTGGATCGTCTCATAGACAAGTTCCTCTTTATTGGACACAAAAACAATTTCCGCATCTGCATGCTTCAACCGCAGTCTCTGGGCAACCTCAATTCCCGAAATCTCTGGCATATCAATATCCAGAAAGACCATATCAAACTGTTCTGTATGGCATTTTTCAAGAAAAGCAGTTCCATCAGAGAATGTATGTACTTCAAATGCAAATTGCTGATCCTGCAAATATGCACTGACCTTTGTAGAGACAATTTCTTCATATACCTTTTCATCATCCACTACCGCAATACTGATCGTATTCTTCATTCTTCCACCTCATCATTAACAAATCGGATTCATTATACCACAAAAAATAGAAATGTGCAAGGCGTTTTCGACAAAAAACATTTCTGCAAAGGGAAAGATGCAGCGCAGTCAGATATATACATTAATTTTGTATAAAATACACACTTTTTAGTTGACTTTGAGAAAGAATAGGTATATAATGTAGATAGGGTATTTGGTAAATTCTTAAAAGTCGGGAGGAATACATATGA
>JAZQAA010000298.1:0-2013 GCA_045544975.1 Oscillospiraceae bacterium
TATGAGCTCCCTTATATGCGTGCCTATCATCCCGTTTACGAAAAGGATGGCGGCGTTCCCTCCATTCAGGAGGTTGAATTCTCTATTACCCACAATCGCGGATGCTATGGCTTCTGCAATTTCTGCTCCATTGCCCTGCATCAGGGACGGCGCATTCAGACAAGAAGTGAGGACTCTGTTCTTCGTGAAGCAAAATCCCTGACAGAAAAAGATGGCTTTAAAGGATATATCCATGATGTCGGAGGGCCCACAGCAAATTTCCGCGCCCCCTCCTGCGACAAACAGCTGAAGAGCGGACTTTGCAAGGGCAAGAAATGCCTTGCTCCTAAAGCCTGTCCGAATCTGAAAACTGACCATAGTGAATATCTCTCCATGCTTCGGAAAATCCGCAGCATCAAAGGGGTCAAGAAGGTCTTTATCCGTTCCGGCATCCGCTATGATTACCTGATGCAGGATACAAGTGATGCATTTATGAAGGAACTGATTTCCAATCACATCAGCGGACAACTGAAGGTCGCACCAGAGCACGCAAGTAATCGTGTTCTTGACTATATGGGGAAACCGCATATTGAGGTGTATGAGCAGTTTGAAAAGAAGTTCTATGAGATTACAAAGGGAATGGGCAAAGAGCAGTATCTTGTCCCGTATCTGATGTCCTCGCATCCGGGCTGTACGCTCAATGACGCAGTCGATCTGGCAGTATTCCTGAAGAAACACCGCATCCGTCCCGAGCAGGTACAGGATTTCTATCCGACACCCGGCACAATTTCAACAGCCATGTTCTATACGGGACTGAATCCCTACACAATGGAGGAACTCTATGTTCCGCGAAAGCCCGAGGAAAAGAAGCTGCAGCGAGTTCTGCTCCAGTACTTCAAAAAGGAAAACCGTGATCTTGTGGAAAAGGCACTCACCATCGCCCGTCGTCGTGATCTGATCGGCAATGGTCCCAACTGCCTGATTCCTCCTTCGGAGAAAAATGCTGTTTCCAGACAGAGCAAGTCCCATTCTCCCGTCAGTCAAAAGACTGTGAAGAAGAGTAAGATCCGCAGTACACAAAAAAGGAAGAAGTCCCACTAATTGCAGTAAGGAGGCAGTGCATGAAAATCGACCGAAGCGAAATCCCCTATTATTTCAGCGATTTTATTACCCACCTGACAGCGGTCAAGGGTCTTTCGGAAACGACCGTTATGAGTTATTTTCGCGATATTCGGCAGTTTCTTCGCTTTGTTGTCTATGAACAGGAGCATCCGGGCTGCAATCCCTCTGCTGAGCATCTATCCGAAATTCAAATTGCACAGATGAATGAAGAGGATATGCGCCGCATTACGCTTCGAACGATTATCAATTACTATAATTTCATCATTCTCGAATGCGGAAACAAAGAACGCATCCGCGCAAGGAAGGCAACCTCTTTACGAAGCTTTTTCAAATTTCTGCACAAGCAGGAGCGGATCATCGACTCGAATCCGACAGAAAACCTTGAGGTAAAATCTCCTGATGCAAAGAAGGAGCTTCCGAAATATCTCAACCTCAATGACAGCCTCTCGCTGCTGCGTACATTAACAGAGCAATCCGATAAAAAGGCGCATTTGCGGGATTATTGTATCATCACATTGTTTCTCAACTGCGGCATCCGACTCAGTGAGCTTGTTGGGCTGAACCTTTCTTCACTGGTTATGAACGAAATGAAAATGCAGGTGCTTGGTAAGGGCAGCAAATGGCGCACGGTATATCTTAATGAAGCCTGTATGTCCGCGCTGCGTGAGTATTTATTCGAACGGTCTGAGATTCCGACCGATGATAAGGCTTTGTTTCTTAGCAATCAGAAGAAACGAATCAGCCGTCGACGCGTTCAGCAAATTGTCGAAAACGCTCTGACTGCTGCTGGACTTGACGGAAGAGGATTATCCACGCACAAGCTCCGGCATACTGCAGCAACGCTGATGTACCAGCATGGTCATGTGGATTTGCTGACGCTGCAAAGAATTCTTGGTCATAAAAGCATTTCGA
>JAZQAA010000299.1:0-2292 GCA_045544975.1 Oscillospiraceae bacterium
ACATGGCTACGATCCGACTTACAGGCAGACTTACTTAAGAAACTGGAACCCTATGCGGACAAGCTTTACCAGATCGGTGACAAGCGGTACCATCCGCTGACGCCGATCATCCGGACGAATTGGAAGCTGAAACAATACAGAACGGAGGGATTCTATGCTGAAGATGAAAACGATGGATGAGATACAGCACCTCCCCTTTCCTGCACTGCATGATCATATCGAGCGGAAAGCACTGGAACTGATGGATGACTATGCGGTGCAGGATCTGGAAAGTATCGGCTGTTTTGTGGTACTGGATGCAGAAGAAAGTTCGCTGTTCCGGATGGAGGAGATGGAATTTATGGAGGTTCTGCTTCTGGATAATGAAACCTATCTCCATGGGGTGAGGGTTCTGTCGGATGGGTTTGGGGAGGATGTGTTTCTTGCGATGGAGAGGGTAAGCAGATGGCAATCATGATCAAGAGGGTCGCCCTGTACGCGAGATTCTCATCGGACAACCAGCGAACAGAATCCATTGATGCACAGGTCAGGGCGATGAAGGCATACTGCAAACAGCAGCACTGGCAGATCGTCGCGACCTATGTGGATGAAGCCAAATCTGCAACCACCGACCGCCGACCGAATTTCCAGCGGATGATTGAGGACAGCGGCAACGATCTCTTTGACATCGTTCTGGTGCATAAGCTTGATCGATTCAGCAGAAACCGCTACGATTCGGCAATCTACAAGAGCAGGCTGAAAAAGAACCATGTGAGCATTGCCAGTGTGCTGGAGCGCATCGACGATTCCCCCGAATCCGTCATGATGGAGGCAATGCTGGAAGGCATGGCGGAGTATTACTCCAAGAACCTTGGCAGAGAAGTCATGAAGGGAATGAATGAAACTGCCCTGCAATGCAAGCATACCGGCGGCTGCTGTCCGCTGGGGTATGACCTTGATGCGGAAAAGCATCTGGTCATCAATCCGCACGAGGCAGAGGCGGTTCGGATCATATTCGAAATGTATGCAAACGGCTATGGCTATTCTGCGATCATCGATTATCTGAACACTCACGGATTCCATTCCAAACGAGGGAGTAACTTTGGCAAGAACAGTCTCCATGACATTCTGGGAAACGAGAAATACATGGGAACATTCGTCTTTAACCGCGCTGCCGGAAAAGACTGTTTTCACAGACGGAACACCCACCAAAACAAGCCGTACCATGAAGTGATCCGGATCGAGGACGGGTGCCCTGCCATTGTGAGCAAGGAGCTATTTGAATGCGTGCAGAAACGACGAATGGAAAACAAACAAAACGCAGGCAGATACCACAGCAAGGAATTCTACCTGCTCACCGGAAAGCTCTTCTGCGGCATCTGCGGAAAGCGAATGAATGGAAATCTTCGGTTCTCAGGATCGTCCAAGACCCGACTTGCAACCTACAGATGCACCACGCACCGCAGCATATGCCGCAACAAAGAGGTCAACAAGGATTATCTGGATGCGTACATCGAAACCCTGCTCAAAGAGCGGATGTTCAACGCCAAGGCAATGAGAAAGATCATACAGCGGCTCAATGGCTTCATCCGAACATACAACAGCGAGTATATGCAGCATTATGATGCTGTGCAGGCACAATACAACGAAGTCTGCGAATGCCTTGAGAATCTTACTGCTGCCATTGAGAAGGGGATCATCACCGAATCACTGATCAGCCGTGCCGAACTTCTGGAACAGCAGAAGGAAGAACTGTCCGCAAAGCTTGGGGGTATGCATCAGTTCATCCCCCTCGAATACAAGGACTTCTCCCCTCTTATCGATGAATTCCGTGGATTGCAGCGCGGTACGGAGGAATTCCGCACCTTTGTGCAGCGGTATGTCAACCGTGTAACGGTATTCCCCTACCATCTGGAAATTGCGCTGAACACAGGGCTTGGAATGGCGGACGAGCTGAATACCACTGTCACCGTAAGGCGCGGTGAGCTGTATGGACTTTTTGAGTCGAGAGAAAGGAGGCCCAAGAATGTTTGAGAAAAGTAAGGGCAGATATCTGACGCGGGGCGTGGATGCGCAGATTCCGCTTGCAATGCAGGCGTTTCTGTGGGAGTGCATTGACAGAATGCCGAAGGACAGGGATTACCTGCAGGTTTTTACCCTCAGCACGCTGAATCAGATACAGCGCATCGAACACACAGCGGAACAGCCGGAGTTCCGGATGGAATATCTTCTGGCGGCAGTGGATCCCCCCGTAACAGCGAAGGTGTATGTGATCGATGACGGGGATCATTGTACGATGTTGCTGGCGGAGGA
>JAZQAA010000300.1:0-6348 GCA_045544975.1 Oscillospiraceae bacterium
CACCTCTCACCCCGAAGCAGAAAAGTCTTAATTCTCCGGCTCCGCATCATAGAATACGCGATACTTCCGGACATTATGACAACGGGTGGAGTTCACAAGTCCGAGCGCCGTATACATACATACCACCGCCGTACCGCCGGCACTGAGAAAAGGCAGCGGCACACCGATTACCGGCATGATTTTCAGCACCATGCCGATGTTCATAAAGCAGTGTGCAAACAGCATTCCGAATATACCAACACAGATAAATCTGCCGCTTGCATTCTTGCAGGCAAGCGTATTGGTCAAGGTCTTGATGCACAGAAAACTCAGCAGAACCACTGCCAGAAGAGAGCCGACGATGCCCCAGACCTGCCCGATATAGGAGAAAATAAAGTCATTGTGCATCTCCGGTACGCTGACATAGCCGTCCGCGCTCGTCAGTCCCTTGCCGAAGGTGCCGCCGTTTGCAAGCGCGGTAATTCCCAGATCCTGCTGGTATTCCACGCCCTCCGGATCGGAGCCGGGATTGAGCAGGACAAGGATACGGTTCTTGTGCGTGCTGCCAAGCAGGAAATTCCATGCAAGCACGCAGGCAACCGGAATGGCGACTGCTGCGGCAATCAGATAGCGCGGTGAGATTTTTGCGCTGAGCATAACGGAGACAAAAATGACAACAAAGACAATTGCCGTACCGTAGTCACCCTGCAGAGCAACAAGTCCGATGGGAACCAGAGCGTGCAGACAGAGCAGCGCCATGCGCGGCAGGCGGTTCATCTGCTCCTCCACTCTGCTCAGATGGTAGGCAAAGCTCAGAATGAACGCAAGCTTGAGCACCTCCGAGGGCTGCAGCTGAAAGCCGCCGATGCTCAGCCATGCCTGATCATCCGCACCGGCTCGCTGATAGCCAAGTCCGGTGAAGGTGAGCAGCACAAGCCCGATCGCAATCGGTGCATAGAGCCACCAGAGACGAATGATCCGGTTATAATCCACAATACTCAGAATGATGAAAATCACAACGCCCAGAATACTGGCAATCATCTGGGTGCGGAAGGCTCCGAGGCTTACTTTATCGAGCAGCTCATTCATGCCGATGCTGTGAAGCATCAGACAGCTGATGACGGAGCAGCAGATTGCAGCAAGCAGGAGCATTTTATCCGTGGAACGGAAATAGCGCTGCAGCGCCTTGAAGATTGTTTTCATGGATGGTTTCCTTTCTTTTGCCGCCATGCGCGCTTTGTCTGTCTGCGCATGGGGATATCAGTGCAGGTATTTGCTGTCAAAGCCGCGGAACTGCACTGCCATAGCAATATCCTCACGGCGGATAGCCGGACTGCCGTGGAGATCGGCAGAGGACAGTGCCACCTTCTGCAGACGGCTGTGCGCTCTTGCACTGAGACTGTAGCGTTCAAATACTGCCTTGAGCAGCTGTTCTGCAGAAGGCTCCAGCACGCAGAATTCCCGCAGAAGATGATCGGGAATCATGGCATTGCAGTAGATATCCGTTCCGGCAAAGCGCGCCTTCTGACGATCACGCGCTGCCTCAACGCGTTCGCGGATTGCTGCAGAGGATTCCGCAGGCTTCTGGGAAGCCAGATCCTCATAGATCACAGGATCCACATCAATGTGCATATCAAAACGATCGAGAAGCGGTCCGGAAATTCGGGACAGATAACGATCAACCTGATTCTTCGAGCAGGTGCATTTTTTCTGCGTTGAGCCGTAATAACCGCACGGACAGGGATTCATTGCCGCTACAAGCATGATACTGCAGGGATAGACTGCCGTGCCGGCTGCACGGGAAATTGTCACTTCTCTGCTTTCCAAAGGCTGACGGAGAATCTCCAGCGTACTGCGGTCAAATTCCGCAAGCTCATCGAGGAACAGTACGCCGTTGTGCGCAAGGGAAATCTCTCCCGGTGCCGGAATGCTGCCGCCGCCGATGAGTCCTGCCGCTGAAACAGTGTGGTGCGGCGAACGGAACGGCCGTGCTGTAATCAAGGGCTGTCCCGGCGGGAGTTGCCCTGCAACGGAATAAATATTGGTCGTTTCAAGCATTTCACTGCGGTTCATTGCCGGAAGAATGGAAGGCAGACGATTGGCAAGCATACTCTTGCCGCTGCCGGGACTTCCGACAAGCAGGATATTGTGTCCGCCGGCAGCTGCCAGCTCCACGCCGCAGCGCGCCTTCTGCTGTCCGCGCACATCGCTGAAATCCAGCAGATGCAAAGCGGCAGGAAGCTCCTCCGGAGAATGCGCTGTCACCGGATCAAGCGGCTTCTGCCGGAGCAGGTGTGAGAGCAGCTCACTGACATTGCGCAGTCCGAACACACGGATGCCGTCAATTACGGCGGCTTCCTGCGCATTTTCAGCCGGCACATAGATTTCCTGATAGCCGTTTTTCTTTGCCAGCATGGTCATATTGAGCACACCGCGGATGGGGTGCAGCTGACCATTCAGACCGAGCTCGCCGACGAAGATGCTGCTTTGCAGCTCCATTTCCAGAATGCCCATGGAACGCATCAGCCCGACAAAAACAGCAAGGTCGAAGGAAGAACCGGATTTCTTGACATCGGCAGGGGCAAGATTGATCAGAACCCGTCCCTTCGGGAAGGGAATATTCACGGACTGTACGGCACTGCGGACTCTGTCACGGCTTTCCTTGATGCCGGCATCCGGCAGACCGCTGATATCAAACTGCGGATGGCCGCGGGAGACCTCCGATTCTACGATAACGGGAAAGGCATTCATGCCGAATAATCCAATACTATGTACTACGGAAAACATGGTGATCCCTCACTTTTTATCATGATTCCGGAATGTCCGGATTCGAAATTTCCTGCATCAGCAGTGCATCTGCATCGCGCAGCTTTTTATGCGGCTGCATCTCCTCACTGCCCTCTTCGACCGCGAACATCTCGTCGCCGAGCCGGTCACTGAAGCTGTGTTCGCCTTCATATTCCTCCATGTAATGATCCTGCTGGAGCATGAAGCGTTCATTAAAATAGGGGTATCCCGGCTGTTTTGAGAGCCACACCGCCTTTTTCGAAGCCTTCATTGCCGGAAGATAGAGGATGATACCGCCAACAGCAGCAATGATATTATAGCAAAAAAGTACGGATCCCGCTACCATCGCGGCAAAAAACCAGATGATCATTCTCGGCTGCTGCGGTCTTGCGTGCATGGCAAGCAGCACAATGCCTGCATGAACGGCAATGGTCAGTATCCAGATCACAAGTGCCGCCATCCCCATAAACATCGCCTGCAGGGTGCATTGTACGAAAAGACTGACGAGACTCAGCTTGTAAAAATTTGTGCCGCGCTTATTATGCTCCTTGTCAATCTTTTCAACAAGGTCGTGGTATTTTGCAAAATCCGTTGTATCTGTAATTGGCTGTCTCATATGCGGATCCCCCTTACAGCTTCGGGATATCCGGAATATCGGGCAGATCCGGAATATCACCGTTGATCTCCGGAAAATCGGAAAGCACCGCACCAGTATCCATCACCGGATCCGGCACATCCCACACAGGATCGGGGATTGCATTGCCATTCGGCATTTCCGGCTCGGGGAGCGGTTCCGTGACAGGCTTCTTTTTTGCCTTTGGCTTCTCGGAAATCTCTGAGATAGCCGAAACCACGGACGGCTGCTGCTTCATCATCGGTGAAGGCGCAGCAGGTGCCTCCGCATCCGCTGCAGGTATCGAATAATGCTGTTCAAGGGAAGCTGCGGTTTTGTGATCCAGAGATACGGAAAAGGCATCCTGCTCCTTTTCGCTGTCAAGCTCCTCAATGAGCTGATCCATTTTATGACGGAGATCATAACGGGACTTGTATTTATGACCGTAGGAGGTCATCTGCTCTGTAAAGCGCTCATTAAAATAGGGATAGCCCGACTGCTCACGGAGCCATTTTTCCTTCCCGACCTCCGAATGACTCCAGAAGCACAGAAGCATACAGGGAATGGCGAGCCACAGCAGCATTACATCAATGACTACAGCAAGAACAAGCACCGCCTGCGTCAGACAGATGAGCTTTGGCCTGTCCTGTGTGGCAAAAAAGCTCAGTGCCATGATGGCGATCATCAGAATGAATCCAATCACAGCAAACAGAAAGCCGATATCCCAGATGCCGTTTCTGACGAAAATGGGATAGTCATCGGTTGTCCGTGTCATCGGCATCGGGACGAGATAGATGTACCCGTTCATAACGCATATTGCGACTGTCAGCCAGAAACGCAGCATATGGTTTTTCCGATGTTTGTGCATCAGCTCACGGCATTTCGTGTAATGTGATGTATCATGTGTTGCTGTGATATGTCCCGCGGTTTCGTAATCCATGTAAAAACCCCCTTGATATCCGTCTTTATACAGTTACTATAAGTATAACACAATTTTGCATATCCGTCAACTGCATTCGTCAGAGGTTTTCCGCTTCCAAATATCCACAGCTCTTGACAAACTCCGCAAAAAGAGGTATAATATCACTGAGCAGACTATGCGATAGCGTGGACGCTTTGGAGTTCACGAGGAAAGTCCGAGCATCATAGAGCAGGATAGCTGCTAACGGCAGCCGAGGGCGACCTTAGGGATAGTGCAACAGAAAAGAAACTGCCGCATTCGTGCGGTGATGGTGGAATGGTGAGGTAAGAGCTCACCGGAGTGCAGGAGACTGCACTGCCGTGTAAACCCTATCCGATGCAACGTCTAATGGTACCGGGTATCTTAACACTGGCTCGGTGGATATTCCGGTAACGGCGGCTTGAGCCATGGGGCGACCCATGGCGTAGATAAATTATCGCACACGACAGAACTCGGCTTATCGGTCTGGTCACACAGCGGACGGCTTTGCCGTCCGCTTTTCTTTATGAAAGGATGATCAATATGGTGAAAAAAATTGCCCTGCTGCTGGCAATGTGCCTGTGCTGCGCCGGATGCAGCAAAGAGGGGACGGAGGACAGCTCCTCCGCTGTAGAAGTATATGTCGCACTCCCCCTCCCCGATCTCTTTGTGGAGATTCCCGAGCATTTCGAAACAACCTCTTCACAGTATTATGAGGAATACTATGTCTGCGAGGATGCAAGCGTCATCATTACAGAGGATCCGAACGGTCCCTATTCCTCTGTTGAGGATTATGTCACCCGTGCACTGGTAAAATATCAGGAAATCGCTGATGAAGTGATCCTGCACCATAACGAAATCCTCTACGCAGGCACATCCGCTGTGCATACATTGGAATTCACCTACTCCATTCCGGCGGAGGATGGTACTTCCATCACCAAGACCTGCTTTGCAGGATTTCTGACGGACACACAGTCCATGTACATCATCACCTGCAAGCCGGATCCGGACACCTACGAGAAATACCGCACGGATTTTGTCAATATCGCAACCTCCGTTTCCTTTGTCCAGAATGCGCAGTAATCGTCAGAAACTCATTGCCTGCACACAGACCGCAGTCCTTGCGGCTGTTTGCGCAGTGCTGGCACTGATTGCGCTGCCCATGCCGGGGAGCGTTCCGCTCACGCTGCAGACCTTTGCTATTGCACTTTGCGCCTTCCTCGGCGGCGTCCGGAAGGGCGTGCCGGCGGTGCTGATTTATCTTGCGCTCGGCGCAGTGGGAATTCCTGTTTTTTCCGGATTCCGCAGCGGCTTCGGCGTGCTGCTGGGACCGACGGGTGGATTTTTGTGGAGCTTTCCGCTGCTTGCACTGCTGTGCAGTCTGGGTTCCGGCAAATCTATGAAAGTCCTGTTCTCCATATGCGGGCTCCTGCTCTGCCATCTTTGCGGCGCCCTGCAGTATGCGTTCATTTCCGGAATGACACTTCCGGAAAGCCTGCTTCTCACATCCCTGCCGTATCTTTTGAAGGATGCGGTTTGCCTTGCGGCAGCATATGCGGTCAGCGTACCGCTGAAGGCAGCCATTCGCCGTGCAGGACTCATGGAATTATAACACAAACCCCTCCCTGAAAACGGGAGGGGTTTTCTTGCAGTAAATCAGCCGGATTCCGCACATATTTCACAAAAATATTGGAAATGATAATTTTTTGAAAAATTTCCTTGAAGGGGCTTGCAGAATCCGTAAAAATAGTGTATAATAATAAGTGTTGTGCCGGTAGAAAATTACCGATACACTCCAAACAGTCCGAAAGGACGCAAAATTTATCTCGAAAGGATGTCATAACAATGGCAGGTTTGAACAAGGTTACTGTAGAAGATATCAGCGTAAAGGGCAAGAAGGTTCTCGTTCGCTGCGATTTCAACGTTCCGCTCAAGGAAGGCGTGATCACAAACGACAACAGAATCCAGGCTGCTCTCCCCACCATCAAGAAGCTTCTTGAGAACGGTGCAAAGGTTGTACTGTGCTCCC
>JAZQAA010000301.1:0-2212 GCA_045544975.1 Oscillospiraceae bacterium
GACGGCTACTCCATCATCGGACAGGGCAGAATTGCCGAAATTGTCGGTGCCAAGAGCAATGAACGCCGTGAAATTTTCGAGGAAGCCGCCGGCATCTCCAAGTTCCGCTACCGCAAACAGGAAGCGGAACGGAAGCTCACCGCTGCAGAGGAAAATATGCAGCGTCTCGGGGATATCGTCTCGGAGCTGGAAAGCCGCGTGGAGCCCCTCCGGCTGCAGGCACAGAAGGCGGAGAAATTCCTCGTTCTTGCGCAGGAAGAGAAATCCCTTGAAATTTCCGTCTGGGTGGATCAGCTCTCCGGTCTGCAGGTAAAGCTGAAGGACATTGAGGAGAAGCTTCTTCTCAGCCGGACGGAATATGAAAATGCAGAGCGCGATATTGCGGATGAGGAAGAAAAAATCCAGAATTGCTACCGCACCATGCAGCAATGCTCCCTCGAAGCGGAGGAGGCACATACCAAGGTCGCACAGCTGCGCGAGCTTGCGGCGCAGACAAGAGCGGAGATTGCGGTTCTGAAAAATGATATTGTCCATCATGAGGAAGCACAGAAAATCGCAGAGAGCCGCCATCAGCAGGATCTTGCAGAGCACGAAAAGCAGCTGCAGCAGTTAAAGACGGCGGATGAACCCGCCGCTGCCATGCAAAAGCTCTGTGAGGAGTCGCAGAAGTCGCTCGAAGAAGCGCGCGAAGCGTTCGAACAAATGGAGCTTGCCTACATTCAGGAGGATGAAAAATCCCGTCAGGCGGATGAACAGCTGCATTTGCTCTATCTTGAACGCAGTGAGCTGCAGTTTGAAATCCGCAGCGCGCAGCAGCGCTGTGAGCAATGCCATGCAGAAGAGGAGGCGCTTTCGGCTGAATCCAATGAGGATGCCGCGAAGTTTGCCGCTGCAAAGCAGGCGTATGCGGAAGCTCTCAAAGCAGAGGAAGCTGCACAGGATAAAGTGAAGGCGCAGGAGACTGCGATCGAGGAAAGACGGGCAGCCTGCAATTCGCTCCGGCAGCAGAAGCAGGATGCCGAGGAACAGTTCCGTCAGTACGGCTTCCAGCTGCGCGATAAGAAGCAGCGGCATCGGATTCTGACGGATCTCGAAAACAGCATGGAGGGCTTTTCCGGAAGCGTCAAGGCCATCATGCGCAGCGTCAGTCAGGGCACACTCCGCGGTGTGTTCGGAACTGTCGCACAGCTCATTGAGGTGGATGCAAAATACGGTGTTGCGATCGAAACCGCACTCGGTGCATCCGTGCAGCATTTGATTGTAGAGAACGAAGAGGCTGCAAAGGCAGGTATCCGTTATCTGCGCGATCAGCGCGCAGGCAGAGCGACCTTCCTGCCCCTGACCTCTATCAGAGGAAAGCAGCTGAATGAACAGGGCTTGCAGCATCAGGCGGGCTTTGTTGCCATTGCAAGTGATCTTGTCAGCTGTGACCCTGCCTACCGGAATATCGCACAGTCCTTGCTCGGCAGAATTGTGATTACAGAAGATATCGACTGCGGTACGGAGATTGCCAAACGCTATGGCTACCGCTTCCGTATCGTGACAATGGATGGTCAGGTGATCAATGCAGGCGGTTCCTTCACCGGTGGTTCCGTTCAGAAAACCGGCGGTATGCTGACGCGAAAAACAGAGCTGCAGGAACTCCAGCAGACCATCCAGACCCTTGCGAAGCAGTGTCAGGAAGCGGAGATGAAGGCGCGGCAATGCGCGCAGGCAGCCGTACAGGCGGAGCAGAAGCTCCAGCAGGAAATGGATTTCTGTACACAGCTGCAGCAGGAATTCCTGCAGGCGCAGACTGAAACCCAGCGCTGTGCATTCCCGCTTGCGCAGTATGAACGCCGCGCAGAGGAATTGCAGGAACGCAGAGCTTTGCTGGATGAACAGCTTGCACAGGCAGAGCTGCTTGTCAAGGAAGCGCAGGAAGCTTATGAACATAAGCTGCAGGAAATTGCCGATGCCGAGGAGGGCGTGACCGGCGCCAAGGATCGCCGCAGTGCGATGCAGGAGGAGCGCGAACGCCTTTCGGAAGAATACAGCATCCTGAAAATCCGTCTTGCACAGGCGGAGAAGGATCAGGAGTCCGCACAGCGGGATCTTGAGAATGCAAAGGAGAATGCTGCGCTTGCGCAGGCGCGTGAAAGCCAGTTTGCTTCTGAAATGGAAGGCTACCGCAATGCCGTCACCACGAAGGCAAAGGAAGCTGCCGAGAAGG
>JAZQAA010000302.1:0-2584 GCA_045544975.1 Oscillospiraceae bacterium
CCATTGCCATGAGGATAAACGAACGGATATCTTTCAGCTGCATTCCTGTCTTTTTCAGGCACTCGATCACTTGCAGCCATTCATAGTCCGTTTCCTTGAATACACGAATACCGCCCTCGGAACGTTCCACAAAGGGTAAAAGTCCCTCTTTGTCGTAATACCGAAGCGTGGACGGTGCAACACCGATCCGCTTTGCCATTTCTCCCACTGTGTAGATCATAAAATCCTCCGATCCTGAAAAAAGGTCTTGACTTAAAGCTGACTTTAAGTTGTATAATGTACTTATATTATACTGTATTGGAACGGATTCGTCAATACAATAACAGGAGGTTATTTCATGAGCAAAAAGGTTTTGATTTTATCGGGCAGCCCTCGGAAGGACGGCAACTCCGACATGCTCTGCAACGAGTTCATGCGTGGAGCAGCAGAAAGCGGCAACGAGGTGGAAAAAATCCGTGTTTCCGAAAAGAAGATTGGTTACTGCACTGCCTGCTATGCCTGTCGTGGTACAGGTGTCTGTGCCATCAAGGACGATATGGCAGAGGTAATGCAGAAAATCATCGATGCGGATGTGCTGGTACTGGCAAGCCCTGTCTATTTCTATTCGATTGACGCACAGCTGAAAGCACTCATCGACCGTACAGTCTGTCGTTGGACGGAGGTCAAGAACAAGGAATTCTACTACATCATGACAGCTGCTGACAGCGGCATGGAGTCCATGGAAACCACGCTTGCCTGCTTCCGTGGTTATGCGGATTGTGTCGAGGGTGCCAAGGAAATGGGCGTGATCTATGGCACTGGCGTTTACGATAAGGGCGAGATTCTGAACAAGCAGCAGATGCAGGAAGCCTACAAAATGGGAAAGGGTGTGTAATATGGAATTTGTCACACTTGCTAACGGCGTAAAAATGCCGATCCTCGGCTATGGTGTCTATCAGGTTACAAAGGAAGAATGCGAGCGTTGTGTACTGGACGCCCTGAAGGCAGGCTATCGCTCGATCGACACAGCACAGTCCTATTTCAACGAAGAGGAAGTCGGCTCTGCCATTGCGAAAAGCAGTGTTCCGAGAGAAGAGATTTTCCTCACCACAAAGGTATGGATCGAACATTACGGTTACGAGGAATGCAAGGCTTCTGTATTGGAATCTATGAGAAAGCTTCAGACGGACTATCTTGACCTTTGTCTGCTTCACCAGCCGTTCGGGGATTATTATGGTGCATGGAGAGCATTGGAGGATTTATACGAGGAAGGCAAGCTCCGTGCAATCGGTATTTCCAATTTCTATCCTGACAGAATGATCGACCTTACGTCCTTTTCCCGTATCAAACCCATGGTGAACCAGATTGAGGTACATCCCTTCCATCAGCAGAGCGAGGCAAAAAAGTGGAATGAAAAGTACGACTTACAGGTGGAAGCATGGGCACCGTTCGGCGAAGGCAGAGAAGGACTGTTTGAGAATGAAACCCTGAAAACCATCGGCAAAAGGTATGGCAAGACAACTGCACAGGTGATGCTCCGCTGGCATATGCAACGTGGTGTGGTCGTGATTCCGAAGTCAGTGCATTATGAGAGAATGGCAGAAAATTTCGATGTGTTTGATTTTACACTTTCCGATGAGGATATGACTGCGATCGCTACACTTGACCGCAGCACAAGCGTGTTCTTCTCCCATACTGACCCGAATATGGTGGAGTGGTTTGTGAAAATGGTGGAGGAACGCAAGAAACAGCATGACTGAACGAAGGAAAAGAAAAGCTGGTAAATAAACATAAATCACGATGTCCCTCTGGGAGAATTTTTTCTCTCGGAGGGGCTTTTTCTCGTCCAAATGCCCCTCTTTTCTGTAGTGGAATATAGAAAGCAAAAAATCATTTAAGGGGTTCGATTTTCCCCATTTTCTTTTGACTACAGGAACAGAAGGAGGAATTGCTATGACGATCAAACAAAAGCATGAAATTGAGAAAATGAGAGCCGACGGATGCTCACTGAAAACAATCAGTGAAAACTTAAGCATCTCACTGGGAACGATCAAGTCCTATCTTTCCCGAAAGGATGCAACACAGCATTGCGAACAGTGCGGAAAAATCATTCAGGAGAAAAACAAAAAGAAGCGATTCTGCTCCGATCGCTGTCGTATGATCTGGTGGCGTGAGCATCGTGAGGAGTCTGCTAAAACCGCATCACAGATCTGTCCGATATGTGAGCAGACATTTATCACATATCCGAGTAAGCAACAGGTCTACTGTTCCAAGCAGTGTGCAGGAAAGGCAAGGTGGGTGCATGTATCGCAATGTAATGATGTATCAGATCATGGTTGACATTCTGAAAGGATGGCTGGAAAACGGCGTAATTTCGCAAAAAGACTATCGGGCAATGCATACAACAATGGCTGAAAAATACGGCATATCTTTGTCCGGTATATTCGTTGATAATTCCTCCGTGATGAGTTAATATGTTATCGGAAGGAGGGGTCATTACGAAAAGATTGATACAAAAAATTGAACCCACAATCCCGATTCAGCCACGATTACTGCGTGTGGCTGCCTACGCAAGAGTGTCTAGCGGCAAAGACGCCATGCTGCA
>JAZQAA010000303.1:0-1947 GCA_045544975.1 Oscillospiraceae bacterium
ACAAGAAAAGATAATCTCCTCATTTGGGCACTCCCGGTGTAAATTACCGCTTGCATTATGTCTGAAAATGTAGTATAATAAAATACATAAAGGAATGAAAAGTTGAATCAAAAGAAAAGAGGTAAGTATGCAGGAAAAGAAAAAAACAAATGAATTGCTGCCGACTGTACCAATGCGCGGCACTGTCGCATTTCCGCATATGGTGATGCACTTTGACATTGCAAGGGATATTTCCATTCATGCAGTGGAAGAGGCGATGCGCCGTGACAGAAGATTGTTTCTGACTGCACAGCGCGATGTATTTATTGAAAATCCTTCTGAATTTGATGTGTTCGATATCGGTGTTGTTGCTGAGATCAAGCAGACACTGAAAACACAGGATAATACGCTTCGTGTACTTGTTGAGGGCTTGTACCGTGCAAGGGTAAAGCATATTGAATTCTCAAATGATATGATGCTTTCCGATGTCAAGCGCATTCCACTCAATCGGCGCGAAGAATATAATGATGTAGAAATGGCTGCCCTTATGCGTGCAGTGAAGGATATTTACGAGCGCTATGGCAGACTCTTTACCAGAATGCCTAAGGAAATCATGATCTCTGTCATGTGTCAGGATGATCCCATGGGACTCTATGAGGCCATTGCGTTCAATACCATGCTCGAGTATCAGGATAAGCAGATGCTCCTTGAAGAGTCATCATTGTTCCAGCGTCTGCAGCTTTTGTATGATATCCTCGTTCGTGAGGTGCAGGTATTGGAGCTTGAGAAGGAAATCCAGGAACGCACACAGGAGAACATTGACCACGGTCAACGGGAATATTTCCTTCGTGAGCAGCTTCGCGTGATTTCCAGTCAGCTGCGTGAGGAAACCGGAGAAGGGGATGAGGATGCGGATTCCTATGCTTCCAAAATCTGTGCACTCAATCTTCCGGAAGACAGCGAAAAGAAGCTTCTGAAAGAAGCGTCCCGTCTTGAACATCTTCCCATGGCATCCCAGGAAGCATTTGTGATAACGAATTTCCTTGACACCTGTCTGGAGCTTCCCTGGAATGAGCTGACGCCGGAATCCACTGATCTGAAGAAGGCACAGGAGATTCTTGATGCCGATCATTATGGTCTGCAGAAAGTAAAGGAACGCATTCTGGAATCACTTGCTGTAAGAGTGCTTAATCCTGAGCTGAAGGGTCAGATTCTCTGCCTTGTAGGACCTCCCGGAATTGGTAAGTCCTCTATTGCGCGTTCCATTGCAGAAGCTATTTCCCGTAAATTCGTTCGTGTGTCCCTTGGTGGTGTCCGTGATGAGGCGGACATCCGTGGTCATCGCAAAACCTATGTCGGTGCAATGCCCGGCAGACTGATTGCTGCTGTGCAGCAGGCAGGTGTCCGTAATCCGCTGATACTTCTCGATGAGATTGATAAAATGAGCAATGATTATAAGGGCGATCCTTCCGCAGCATTGCTGGAGGTGCTCGATAGCGAGCAGAATCACGCGTTCCGCGATCATTACATAGAAATTCCCTTTGACCTGAGTCAGGTTCTGTTCGTTGCAACAGCAAATACATTGGATACCATCCCGGCACCGCTCCGTGACCGAATGGAGATCATTGAACTGACAAGCTATACCCGTGAGGAAAAATTCCAGATCGCAAAGAGGCACCTTGTTGCAAAGCAGCTTGATGCACATGGTCTCAGACCCGTGCAGTGCCGTATGGAGGATGATGCACTCTATGAGATGATCGACGCCTATACGAAAGAAGCAGGCGTGCGAAATCTGGAACGAACCATTGGCACCGTGTGCCGTAAGTCTGCAAAGACGATTGCTTCCGGCGACCGGAAACGCATAACGGTTAAACGCAGCAGCCTCAGGGATTATCTTGGAATTCCGAAATATCTGCCCGATGCGCAGAGCGAGAAAAATGCTGTCGGTCTTGTGAATGGTCTTGCATG
>JAZQAA010000304.1:0-3275 GCA_045544975.1 Oscillospiraceae bacterium
CAGCTGATCGGCGGCGTTGTTTCTCTGGGAATTTATAATATTGGCTGCGGACTTCTCTGTATCGGTCTTGTGCTTCTTTTGAGCAAGCCCTTGGATTGGCTTGTGAAAAAAGGATGGCAGCTGTTGAAAAAAGGGTTCAAGAGCTGCATTGACGCACTGCTTGGAAGGGAGATAAAGGAATGAAAATCAAAACAAGTACAATTGTTTGCTGGAGCATTGGAGCTTTTCTTGTCATTGCAGGCGGGGCTTTGATGTTTACAGGTATAAAGATGAGAGAAAATGAAGCGGTAGCTTCCGTTAGTGAAATTGCAGAATTTTCTGATGTGGCAAGTATTTCTGTATCTGTTCCTGAATGTAATTTCAGCCTTTCTGTCGATGAAACAGCCGAGGAGTGCACCGTTACTCTTGACGGCTTTATGAAGAATCCGAGCATGAGCATGGATGGAAGCACACTTGTAATTGAGCAGAAAATGCCTTTTTCAGTGCATTTCATCGACTTTGGGTGGATTAATCACGAAGTTGGCAGTATGACCATTACGGTACCTGAGAAGGATTATCATAAAATTATGCTGGAACTTGGTCTCACGCCCAGTGCAAGCATCAGTGGCTTACATACAGGTGAACTGGATGCGAAGTTTGGAGCAGGTGAGTGGGTGATTTCCAATCTTGATATTGAGGAAGATTTTACCTTGCAGTTTGGCGCGGGTGATCTTCAGATGGATACGGTTGCAGTCGGTGGAGATCTGGATGCTGATTTCGGCGTAGGTGAAGTGAAGCTCAACGGGCTTACCTGCGGCAGCCTTATGAATCTTGATTTCGGAATTGGTAATATTGAATGTCATACAATCCAGAGCCGCCACATTGATCTGGATATGGGTATCGGCGATCTGCTTATCAACGGACTGACCTTTGACAGTGATCTTGAAATTGATCAGGGTATTGGTGCTGTACAGCTTGTACTCACGGGAAAAGAAGAAGATTATGGCTTCCGCTGCGATATGGGAATTGGCAGTATGCAGATCAATGGTAAATCCGTATCGGATACCGATGGTGACTGCATGATTATCGCAGATGGCGGAATCGGCTCTATTTTCATTACAACCGCTGAGTGATGGGAGTGTGCGCATGAAAAAAATCCTTCAGTTTTGCAAAAAGGAGGCGGTGCTTTGCATCGCCTGCCTGCTTGCGTTTTTTTCCATGTTTCTGGTGCCGCCGGATGCGGAGTATGTGCATTATATTGATTTCAGGACACTTTCCATACTTTTTTGTCTGATGGCTGTGATGGCAGGTCTTCAGCAGCTCGGTGCATTCCGCAAGCTTGCACAGATGCTTCTTTCAAAAGTACATAGTATGTTCAGACTGGTACTGATTCTGGTCATGCTTTGTTTCTTCAGCAGTATGCTGATCACAAATGATGTTGCTCTCATAACTTTTGTTCCGTTTACTTTCATTGTTCTGCGTCTGACTGGTGAGGAGAATGTGAAGAAATATGCCGTCCCCGTTGTCGTGATGCAGACCATAGCCGCCAATCTCGGCAGTATGCTGACACCAATCGGCAATCCGCAGAATTTGTATCTCTATGGTATTTCCGAGATGCCGCTGCTTGACTTTATTCTGCTGATGCTCCCCTATACAATTGTATCCTGCGCTGCATTAATAGTATGGATTTTCTTACAGACAAAGCAGGCGCATGGTTCACTGTCTGTCAGCTTTGGAACCAAGGGGACAAGCATTCAGAAAAAACGCCTTTTGCTCTATATTGGCTTATTCCTGCTCTGTATCATGACAGTTGCAAGAGTCATCCATGATCTTCTTTTGCTGGGTATTGTGCTTGCTGTGCTGCTCCTTGCTGACAGAAAAGCGCTTCGGAATGTGGACTATTCGCTTCTTCTGACATTTACCGGCTTCTTTGTTTTTATCGGAAATGCAGGACGCATCCCGGTTTTTCGTGATTTTCTCGAATCGATGATCTCTGGAAGGGAGACAGTGACAGCCATTCTTGCAAGCCAGGCAATCAGCAATGTTCCGGCAGCACTTCTTCTCTCCGGATTTACTGAGAACACGGAGGCGCTGATCATTGGCACCAATCTTGGAGGACTTGGAACGCTCATTGCATCCATGGCAAGCCTGATTACATTCAAGTATGTATCAAGGGAGCTGTGCGGTGAAAAGGGAAGGTTTATGAAAGTATTTACCATTTCCAATCTTTTGTTCCTTGCATTGTTGTTTTCTGTATTGATGCTCATTTCATAAAATGAAAAGCAGTATTCCATTCATTGTGAATACTGCTTTTTTTAATGTGATTTTGCAAAAGTTATGATTTTCCACGAACCAATTTCATTTTGATTCGCTTCCAGATTGGCTGCAGCAGGAGAAACTCCATGATGGCACAGTATTTGTCCACGAAGGTCAGAAGATAGGTTTCTGCATACTTTGGACGCCGGCTTGTCATCGGCCACATATGCTTTGTAATCATGTCTTCTTCCTTCGGATTGATTGCTGTGACCTTTAACGCATTTTTAAGCGCCGCTGTCGGATGGTATTGGCAGTGCCCCATGTGATTTTCGTGTTTGCTATAGTGATTCGTTTCATAGAAATACAGATCATGCAGAAGTCCTGCACGGGCAGCGGATTTGCTGTCAAGCCTACAGAATCGGCACAGCAGATATAAATAATAAGAGACATTCAGGCTGTGCTGAAAACGGGTTGCTACTCTGTGATGCGTGAATTCCTTGAGTGCCTGTACCTCCCGCAGCAGCAAAAGCTCTTTGATCAGCAAATAGAATTCATCATTCTCAGTGATCCCGTATCGCGAACCTGTTGCACGCAGCTGCTTGGAAATCTCTTTTCTTGACTGCATTCGCATCCTCCTTGTTATCGGTATTTCCACTACTATTATAAACGATTTTTTCATCGGAGTCAATCGGTAATATCTGGTGATTTGTTCATCCATCCTTCATATTCTTTTCATGACATATGTATTGAAAAAATCGAAGAAAAGTAGTAAACTTTATATGACATTTCCCCCTTGTTGATAGTTAAAGGGGATGAATTGTCCGTGGAACGATACTATGATGCAGGGAGGGAATGAGATGGAAATTAGTGAGATGCAGGAATTGCTGCTTGCTACGATGCCGCATTGGCATTGCAGGATAGCAAAACCATTTCGCAAGCTGCTTGATGAAGGAATCAGTCTTGAAATGTACTATTGCATTCAGGTGCTTCGGCATCATCAGGGCGGGATGACCATGACGGAACTGGCAAGATCGGTTCAT
>JAZQAA010000305.1:0-2652 GCA_045544975.1 Oscillospiraceae bacterium
GGCGTTTCATTCTGCCTTCAATTTTGAAGGAAGTGACACCGATTTGTCGAAGCTCCTCTACACGCTGTACAAGCGACAGATCCTTCAAGGAAAGTGCGGCTGGATTCCTTCCAGCAGGCGTTTTCCACGGCAATCTGCACGCCTGTGCACATCTGCCGCGATTGGCGCTTCTTCCGCCGACAACGGCTGAAAATGCGCACTGCCCTGATACGGACATACACAGTGCTCCATGGACAAAAACCTCCACCTCAATCGGAAGCTGACAGAGCTTCTGGAGATCTTTCGCAGACATCTCTCTCGCGGCAACAACGCGCTGACATCCGAGAGATGCTGCCTGAAGCGCTCCCTCCGGTGAATGAATACTCATTTGCGTAGAAGCGTGGAGCGGCATATCGGGAAGGATCCTGTGAATCCGTTCAAGAACGCCAAGATCCTGTACAATGCAGGCATCCACGCCGCATTCTGCTGCATAGCGGATGTATTCTGAAAATGCCGGAAACTCCCGATCAGTCAGGAGTGTATTCACTGCCAAATACAGCTTTACACCATGGATATGACACAGATGTACAGCTTCCTTCAGCTGTGCAGGATCAAAATTGGCTGCGCTGCTGCGTGCAGAATAGTCCGTTCCGCCCACATAGACGGCATCCGCACCGCAGCGAACTGCTGCAAGGAGCGCTTCTGGACTACCGGCAGGGGCAAGGATTTCCGGTTTTTTCATCAGATGGTATCCTTCAGCTTTTTCAGCTTAAGAGAATTTTCAAGCTGTGCGACCTTGGACTTGAGCATTTCCACTTCCTTGAGGGCGGCATCGCGTTCAATTCTTGCACGGCCCGCATCATCGACATACTCCTTGCTCTGGTCGCAGATATGCTCAAGACGGTTATTTGCCTTGTTCAGATCATCAAGTGTGGAAAGCGCTACCATAATTGCAGCGGAATACTGTGATACACCAAGGTTATCCGTCATATCGTTAATTTTGGTTTCGAGGGTTCTTGCAAGTCCATAGACATAATTGGGAGCTTCAGCAGTCTGCATCACATAATCTGTTCCGCAGATAACGACCTTTACTTTGTTCAGCATAATGATTTTCCTTTCTTTTTATGTAATCAATTGATCATCAGAAATACCGGATCAGTGAAATCACCTTTCCAAGAATTTCAACCTCATCTACAATAATCGGCTCCATAAAATCGTTCTCCGGCTGAAGACGGTAATGACCATCCTCCTTGAAGAAGGTTTTTACAGTTGCCTCACTGTGATCTACAAGTGCAACGACGATATCACCGTTTTCGGCATAGGGGGTCTGCTCGACGATGACAAGATCACCTTCAAAAATTCCGGCATTGATCATACTGTCACCGCGTACGCGGAGTGCAAACAGCTCTCCGCTGTAGCTTTTGAGTGGGACAAATTCAACATAATCCGTGATATTCTCAACTGCAGTAATGGGAATTCCGGCTGCGACAGTTCCGACAAGCGGAATGCCTCTTTCCTCCTCTTCCTCCTCAAGCAGAACGATGGCACGGTTCTTGCCTTCAGAAAGCTTAATTCTGCCTTCTTCCTCCAGGCGGTGCAGATATCTGTGCACTGTGGAAGTGGAGCGGAACCCGACACCGTCACCAATTTCTCTGACAGAAGGTGCAATCGACTTGGTTCGGATGTACGATTTGATGAATTCGTACATATCCTCCATTCTCTGATCTCCTATTTTCATACTTCCTCCTTCTGCAGTTTCTTGAGAATCATCTTCGCAACCTTATACACATCTCCGCAGCCCATAGTCAGGATCAAATCTCCCTCCTGGGCGTGCTCACAGACATAGTTGCAGATATTCTCGAAATTGCTGTATTTCCGTTCATCCGTATAAACTGCGGTTTCATCCTGCGGAAAGAACACACAGCCTTCCATTTTTTCAGCAAGATGTCTTGTAAATATACCATAGGTGTTCTTTTCGCGCGAACCCATAATATCCGTCAGAACCGCAATATCTGCAATAGAAAGTGCCTCTGCAAATTCGTCAAGATGCTGTGCAGTTCTGGAGAAAGTAAAGGGTTGGAACACCGCCCAGACGCGATTGTAATCCATCTTGACAGCCGCACTGAGCGTTGCAGTCAGCTCCGTCGGATGATGGGCGTAGTCATCGGCAATGGTAATGCCATTTACCGTACCAAGAATCTCAAAGCGTCTTCCAGCTCCGCGGAATTCAGCAAGTCCCTGCGCAATGGCTTCAAAAGGAATACCCATATCATCACAGGCTGCAACAGCTGCAAGGGAATTGAGGATATTGTGTTCGCCCGGTACCTGAAGTGTGATTCTTCCGAGGCTCTGACCGTTTTTCAAGACAGTATAGGCGACAGAGGAACCGCTCAGATGCGCAACATCCGCTGCCGTATAATCGTTATTCTCCTGATAACCGAAGGAAAGCATCTTCTTTCCCTCAATGCCTTCCACAGCCTTGCAGGTATTTTCATCATCACCATTGTAGATGATGGACTTGGTTGCCATTTCACAGAACTTTCGGAAGGATCGGATGATATTTTCTACTGTCTTAAAGTAATCAAGGTGATCCGCATCAATGTTGAGCACAATTGCTGTATCCGGATAGAGTTTGAGGAAGGTATCCACAAACTCGCAGGACTCGCAGACAAA
>JAZQAA010000306.1:0-5495 GCA_045544975.1 Oscillospiraceae bacterium
CAGCTCTGGGATCGGTTCCAGAACAGCGGCAGTATCACGGACTATCTGCAATTGACTGCTGTCCGCCATCAGAAGGAGGAGACAGAATTTGCTGACAGTAAAGGGTGTTGTACTGACGCAGAGACAGATCGGCGAGCAGGACTGCTTTGTTGATATTCTCACGGAAGACCGCGGTGTTCTGGAAGTCCTCGTCAAGGGGGCGGGCAAAATCAACAGCAAAAGCGGCAGCGGCGTACAGCTGTTCGCCTATTCTGAGTTCTGCCTGCGCTCTGCAAAGAAGGGCTATGCGCTCAACAGCGTTGCACCGATCCGGATTTTTTATAAGCTGCGCAGCTCTGTGACTGCTGTAGCACTCGCTTCGTATTTTGCACAGATTCTGAAATTCTCCGTTCTTCCGCAGAAGAATGCACCGGAGATTCTGCGGCTTTTTCTCAACTGCCTGCACTATCTTTCCGAAGGAGCCTACCCCGAAGCGCAGCTCAAAAGCGTCTTTGAGCTGCGGATTGCAGCGCTCCTTGGATTCATGCCGGATGTTGTGATGTGCCGCAAATGCGGATGCTATCTGCCGGAAACGCTCTGTTTTTCCATTGAAAACGGCGGATTTTACTGCAAGGAATGCTATACGCCTTCTGATTCGGAAGCGCTGTTCGTTGAAATGTCTTCCGGAACGCTGCAGGCGATAAGGCATATTGTCCTGCGGGATCTGGAGCGGATTTTTGCATTCCGTCTCAAGGAGCAGTGCAGTAAAGAGCTGCATACATTTTCTGAAGCTTTTTTGCGCTACCATATGGATGCGCGTTTTACAACGCTGGAGTTCTATCATACGCTCTCCGGCAATTGCAGTGGTCACACTGCCAAATAGCACATGACTGCGTTTTCCTGCCAAGGCGGGGAAACGCATTTGTTCCTGCCTGAAAGGAGGCATTCATGAAATCATTCGAACAAGTCCTGGAGCTGGATAAGGTTCTGGCGCAGGCGGCTGCTTTTACTTCCAATGCAGCAAGCCGTGAGATGATGCTCCGCTGTCAGCCGAGCAGCGATCTTGCACAGGTGCGTCAGGAGGTGCAGAAAACCGACGATGCACTGCAGCTTGCACTGCAGTTCGGTACACCGCCCTTCTCCGGCTTCAAGGACATCTGCAATATGGTCACCCGTGCCGCATCCGGCGCAAGACTCTCCCTGCGCGATCTGATGGATGTGGAGGATCTGCTCCGACAGGCGCAGTCCCTGCACAGCTGGTATGGGCATTGCAGTGAGATCAGCACTTCTCTTGATTATCTTTTCTCACTGATCATGCCGAATGACGAGCTGCTGCAGATGCTCGAACGCTCCATTGTATCCGAGGAGGAGCTTGCGGACAGCGCAAGCAGCACGCTCTCGGAAATCCGCAGAAAGCTGCAGCGTTCCCGTTCCCATCTGCGTGAAACGCTCGATCAGATGATCCGCTCCAAGACCATGCAGAAGTACTTACAGGAAAACACCGTCACCATCCGTGACGGAAGATTTGTACTCCCCGTCAAAACAGAGTTCCGCGGTCAGGTCAGCGGTCTGATTCACGATACTTCCTCAAGCGGACAGACCATCTTTGTGGAGCCGATGCAGATCGTGGAAGCCAACAATGATATCCGTCTGCTTGAAAGCCGTGAGCTTGAGGAAATTGACCGCATCATGCAGAAGCTCTGCGCCGCTGTCGGTGCGGAAGCACCTGCACTGCGCCGACTGCACGCGACCTGTGCAGAGCTGAACTATTATTTTGCAAAGGCAAATTACGCCGCATCCCTGCGTGCCGTCAAGCCGGAAATCAGTGACGATGGTGTTCTCGATCTGAAAAAAGCAAGGCATCCCCTGCTCGACCAGAAAACCGCCGTTGCCATTGATCTTCCGCTCGGAGAGGCGCACAATGCGCTCATCGTCACAGGTCCCAATACCGGCGGTAAGACTGTCGCACTGAAAACAGCGGGACTTCTGACAGCCATGACGATGTGCGGATTTCTGATTCCCGTCGGAGACGGCAGCCGGATTTCCGTGTTCCGTCATATTCTTGCCGATATCGGCGACAGCCAGAGCATTGAACAGAGCCTTTCCACATTCTCTTCCCATACTTTGAATGTCGTTGAAATTCTGAATACAGCGGATGACAGTACACTGGTTCTGCTTGATGAGCTTGGCTCCGGTACGGATCCTGTCGAGGGCGCAGCACTTGCCATCTCCGTCATTGACTATCTCAAACAGCTCGGTGCAAAGCTGATGGTCACCACGCATTATCAGGAGCTGAAGCTCTATGCAGCGGATACACCGGATGTGATCAATGCCTCCTGTGAATTCGACACCAGCACGCTCCGGCCCACCTACCGGCTGATCATTGGTTCTCCCGGTAAATCCAACGCCTTCGCGATCTCCGGACAGCTCGGTATGCCGCAGTCCATTCTGCACCATGCGCAGTCGCTCATCAGCGAAGAGAACCGGCATTTTGAGAATGTCATCTCCCGTTTTGAGGATGCTCGAAAGGCACTGGAAAAGGAAAAGGAAGAGGCAAGACGACTCCGTGAGGAAGCAAAACAGCTCCAGGCTGAGTGGCAGCAGAAACGCGACGCCATGGCTGCCGAGGAAAAGGATCTTCTTGAACGCGCCGCTGCACAGGCAAGCCGCATTGTGGAATCCACCAAGGCACAGTCCAATGCACTTCTGGACGAACTCGAACAGCTGCGCAAGGAGAAGGAGAAGGCGGATTTTGCAAGCCGCGTTTCCGCTGTCAAGGGAGATTCTACGCAAAAGCTGCGGGATATGTACAAGACGGCAAATCCCGTCATCGGCAGCATGGATGAAAACGGTGAGTATGTCCTCCCCCGTCCGCTGCAAAAGGGCGATAAGGTTCTCATTGCCGATCTCAATCAGGAAGGCGTTGTGGCTTCCGAAGCCGGCAACACGGACTATGTCTTTGTACAGATGGGCATCATGAAAATGAAAATCCAGATCAGCCGTCTGCGCCTGCTGGATAAGACCAAAACCAATCCTGATAAGAAAAAACCGCAGCAGCGAAAGGGTGCGGTTTCCGCAAAGGTACAGCGAAAGGGTTCCATGGAACTGGATATCCGCGGTCACGCCTGCGATGAGGGTGTTTATGAAATGGAACGCTTTATTGATAGTGCGGTGCTTTCCAACATTGGAACCGTCACAATTATTCATGGAAAAGGCACCGGTCTGCTCCGCAAGGCAGTGCAGCAGCGGCTGAAAACCATGAAATGCGTCAAGGAATTCCGTGCCGGACTCTATGGAGAGGGCGAGGACGGCGTTACAATTGTCACACTTAAATAAATTTCAACACAATCAAACTTCGAATTTTGTAGCCAAATAGCATTTATTTTTATTTCCTCTATTGAATCTTTACGCAGAATTTGATAAAATGGATAATGGAAGCATTTGGTTCGGAGACAATCACAACTGTGAAATGGAATCAGCGGAGCTTCTGTATACTGCAGAGGCTCCCTTTTTATACTCTAAATGAAATGAAGGGATTACCAGCATTGCTGGATACTTAAAAAAATGGAACGAAGAAGAAAAATTGCAGTGATCATGTGTGATGTGGTATTCTATGAATACCAGCATCGGGTGCTGGATGGTCTGATTTCACAGGCGACCGCACTACAGTACGATGTTGTTGTCTTCACCATGTTCATGAATTATGCGGAAGCATCTGCCTGCCAGTTCGGAGAAAAGCAGATCTTCTCTCTGATCAACTATGAAATGTTCGATGCGGTGATCTATGCTCCCTGTTCTATCGGCAATCAGGAGGTACGCAGGCAGATTGAGCAGGATCTTGCGGCACGCTGCCGCATTCCGGTGATTGCATTGGAGAGCGACTCGCCGGAATATCCGAGCATCAATGTGGATGACACAAATGCCTTTGCACAGATGGTCTCACATCTGATTGAAGCACATCAGTGCCGGGATATCATTTGCCTGACGGGCTTCCAGGGTAATCTGCAGGCGGAAGCGAGACTCCAGGGTTACCGCAATGCCATGGAGCAGCATGGACTCCCTGTTCCGGAATCCTCCGTCATCTATGGAGATTTCTGGACAGCCGCAGCACATCAGCTTGCGCAGCGGCTTGCAGACGGCGAAATTGCCAGACCCGACGCCATTGTCTGCGTCAGCGATTATGTTGCAATCGCATTATGCAACCGGCTCATTGAACTGGGAATCCGGGTTCCCGATGATATTCTGATTACAGGTTATGATTTTGTGCAGGATTCTGAGGATAATGTCCCTTCCATCACAAGCTATGTCCGGCCGCTGGTGGACATGGGCATTCAGGCTGTCCTGCAGATTCACAAGCTTCTGACCGGCGAAACGGCGGAGCCGGTCAAGAAAGACAGGGGCTTTCTTGTGCCTGCAGAAAGCTGCGGCTGCGGTGAGGATTTCCAGCAGAAATTCACCCTGCGGCAGGCTGAAATCAAGCATACGGATTATTACCGCAAGCTGTTTGAGAACTGCGCAATGGCCGAAACACTCAACGCCTGTCATTCCCTGAACGAATGCCTTGGCAAAATCACAGAGCACCTGTTCCTTCTTGAAAAACAAAAGGATTTCTATCTCTGTCTGTGCGATCAGTGGGATGATTTCAGCAAAAACAGCGGAGATTCTGACGATTATCAGTATTACACGGACACAATGCATCTGCGGATTACCTGTACGGACAACAAAGCAGATCTCGTGGATATTCCCTTCCCCAAGGATACACTTCTTCCCCAGCTGCATGAGGAGCGGAAGGAAGCACGCGCTTATTACATCACGCCCCTGCACTTTAACGAACGCTGCTTCGGTTACTGCGCAATGGGATATGGTTCGGAGCCGCGCGCTTTCAATTCTCTCTATCACTCCTGGATGCGCAATGTCAACAATGGTCTGGAATTTGTCCGCGTCCGCAATATCTTCAGCAGCATGAACCAACGGCTTTACATGGCTTCCATCCGTGATACATTGACCGGTATTTTCAACCGCAAGGGATTCCGTTATCACTCTGCGGAATTCTGGGAGAAGGCAAAAACCTCCGGAAAACCGCTGCTTGTGATGGCTGCGGATCTGGACGGTCTGAAAATGATCAACGATACTTACGGACATCTTGAAGGCGACAATGCCATTTCCGTTGCCGCGCACACGCTCAATACCTGCTGTGAAAACGGCGAGATCTGTGCACGAACAGGCGGTGATGAATTTTTATTGATTGGCTGTGCTGATTATACGGATCAGCACATTGCGCAATATATTGAACACATTCGGGCTGCGCTTATGCGCTACAATGCTTCATCGGATAAGCCCTATGCAGTAGAAACGAGCATCGGCTATGTATGCCGCAAAGTATCCGATGCCGACACACTGCAGGCGTTTCTTGACGAAGCAGACGCCAGAATGTACGAAAACAAAGTCATCAGAAAGAAAAACAGAACCTAAGGCAATACCGCACAAAGGACAGTACATCAGATGTGCAGCAGGTT
>JAZQAA010000307.1:0-2102 GCA_045544975.1 Oscillospiraceae bacterium
CACCCTATATACAGCAGATTGCGATTGACTGCATTACCTTCACAGAAGAACAAATTACGATAGATTTTGAAAAACTATCTACGATCCTGCTGATTTTGGCAGCGGTTTACGCGTTAAATTCCGTCTGCACCTATCTGCAGGGAAGAATTTCAGCTGTGCTTTCACAAAGAACAGTACAGACGATGAGACAGGATTTGTTCGAACGCCTTGTGCGTTTGCCGATTGGCTATTTTGACTCGCATCGTCATGGTGACCTGATGAGCCGTATGACTAATGATGTGGAGAATATATCGACCAGCATTTCCCAGTCCATTGGTTCTCTCATATCCGGTATACTCACCGTTTTCGGAACCTTTGTGATCATGATGGTCTATTCACCGCTTCTTACCCTCATTTCCGTTTCCACAATTGTACTGACAGTTCTGGTGTCCGGGTTTATGACAAAATATATGCGGAAGTTCTTTTTGCAGCAGCAGGTAATTCTAGGTAGACTGAATGGCCATATTGAGGAAATGGTGACAGGCTATCGAACAGTGGTTGCTTACGGTAAGGAACAGGACAGCATTGATGCTTTCATGGATATGAGCGATGAGCTTCGTCACTGCGGCATCAAAGCCCAGATTTTCAGTGGTATGATGGGTCCTATGATGAACTGCATTTCCAACTTTGGATTTGTTCTGATTGCTGCTTTCGGAGGTTGGTTTTCTCTTAAGGGAATGATCACAGTGGGAACGATTCAAGCGTTTATTCTCTATTCCAAGCAGTTTTCCAGGCCAATCAATGAGATTGCCAATCAGTATGCAAATATCCAGACAGCCATTGCAGGAGCGGAACGCGTATTTTCAGTCATGGAAACAGAAGCAGAGCCGGATCATGGCAAGGAGGCCTTTTTACCGGATACTGTACGCGGAGATATCAGCTTCCGTGATGTCTGTTTCTCGTATGTCAAAGGGGAACCCGTCCTGCAGAATCTTGATCTCTGGGTCAAGCCAGGCCAGAAAATAGCCATTGTCGGCGCGACAGGTTCCGGTAAAACGACGATTGTGAATCTCCTTACGCGCTTCTATGAGATTGACAGCGGAGAGATTACCATTGATAAAAAACGAATTGACACAGTTCCGATGAATGCACTGCGCAGTGCAATTGCGATTGTATTGCAGGATACGGTGCTATTCTCTGGAACAATTGCAGATAATATTCGCTACGGGAAAGAAAATGCAACAGATGAAGAGGTCATTGCTGCTGCAGAGAAGGCGTATGCAGATGCTTTTATCCGGCAGCTTCCCGAGCAGTATCTGACAAGGCTTTCTGAGGGGGGAGCCAATCTTTCACAGGGACAGCGCCAGCTTATTTCCATTGCTCGGGCTATTCTTGCGGATCCGCGTATTCTGATTCTTGATGAAGCAACTTCAAGTGTGGATACGCGCACAGAAATGCATATACAGTCGGCAATGATTGCCTTAATGAAAAACCGAACATCCTTGATTATTGCGCATCGTCTATCGACTATCCGGGATGCGGATAAAATTGTGGTGATTGATCAGGGGAGAGTTGCGGAAGCCGGTAATCATGATGAACTCCTGCAAATGAGGGGATGCTATTATAAGCTATATCAAACACAGTTTGCAGGAAATCAAACTTAAATGACATAATAAATATAGGATTGGTGTTGACAAAAATGGGAAAAAGTAGTATGATTATACATGGAAGTCTTGAACCGATGGAGAACAAATCAATGGAACATTCTGATCGAGCAGTTCTCTTGGAATGCGGGTATTGTACCCAGGTTGGCAAATTGCATCTTTCACAGACTTCCTCTGATAACGAGATGGTTCTTCTGATTTTTGATACGCATAGTACCTTGCGCATCAATGATGTGCAGTATCATGCGGAGCCCTTTACTTTCATGCTCCACCCGTTTGAAAACGCCGGATTTCGGATGCAGATGCAGAATACGGCGAAAATCAGCTGGCTTCATCTGCGTTTCAATGATGACTTCCATCAAAGGATTCAGCAGCGCGGTTTATCTCTTAAGATACAGCATCATGTGCTCAATCCGCTTTCAGTTATTGAAGTGTATAAGATCCTTCTTTCCAATCAGG
>JAZQAA010000308.1:0-2203 GCA_045544975.1 Oscillospiraceae bacterium
GCAACAGGAACGCCCTTTTCAAATTCGATTTCCACATAAGTTGGAGTATCAGGAGCCTGTTCCGGAGAAACGCTCATTTCCAGGAAACCTTTCTTGTTGTAGAGAGGCTCGTTGCCCGGATCTTCCAGATCCAGACCTTCGTGGCTCAGATGCCACAGGTTTTTATCTTTGGAGTAGTTGGTTTCGCGGGTGATTTTCAGAGGAATGTTGTGAGCCTCTGCGTAATCGATTTCTTCTTCACGGCTCTTAATGTCCCACTCACGCCATGGAGCGATGATGGTCATGTTTGGTGCAAAGGCTTTGATCGTCAGCTCAAAGCGAACCTGGTCGTTACCTTTACCGGTACAGCCATGGCAGATCGCGTCAGCGCCTTCAGCCAGAGCGATCTCTGCGATACGTTTTGCGATGATTGGGCGTGCAAAGGAAGTACCCAGCAGATAGTTCTCGTATTTTGCGCCGGCTTTCATGGTAGGGATGATATATTCGTCAACGAACTCATCCTGCAGATTTTCGATGTAAAGTTTGGATGCGCCGGTTTTCAGTGCTTTTTCTTCCAGACCGTCGGTTTCGTCACCCTGACCAACATCACCACAAACTGCGATTACTTCACAGCCGTAGTTTTCTTTCAGCCAAGGAATGATGATGGAAGTATCAAGACCGCCGGAATAAGCAAGGACACATTTTTTGATCTGTTTTTTCATATATAAGACCTCCAGAGAGTATGTTTTCCAAGTCGTGAATAAATAATAGCACACATCGAATGAATATGCAATAGCCTTTGATTAAAAATATACAAAAAAACAGCCGTCTGTGAAAAACGGCTGTAGATTTTAGCTATTTCATCGTATCCCAATCAATGCGGCGATCTTTGAAGTAGAATTCTCTGTCTTTCTCGCCGATCTCGCGAAGAATACGGCAGGGATTTCCTACTGCGACCACATTGGCAGGGATATCTTTTGTCACAACAGAACCCGCACCGATAACGCAATTATCGCCGATGGTAACGCCCGGCAGAATGATTGCTCCCGCACCTACCCAGACATTGTTTCCGATATGCACCGGTGCATTGTACTGATACTGATGCATCCGCAGCTCCGGCAGAATCGGATGACCGGCTGTGGCGACAATGACGCCGGGACCGAATTTACAACAGTCGCCTACATAAATATGCGTATCATCTACCAGTGTCAGATTGAAATTTCCGTACACCATTCTGCCGAAATGGACATGACGTCCACCCCAGTTTGCGTGGAATGGCGGTTCAATATAGCAGCCTTCCCCAATCTCCGCAAACATTTTTTTCAGCAAGTCTTTGCGTTTTTCCGCCTCGGAAGGACGGGTCATGTTATATTCATACAGCAGCTCCAGGCACTGTGTTTGTTCTGCCATGACGGAAGATTCATTGGGATCGTAGAGAGACCCGTCATGAAGTTTCTTCAAATCAGTCATTTTGTGTTACCTCTTTCTTGTACGATATTTGAACCAACGCAGTCCCCGCGGCTGCATCTTCATTTTTCCAATGGCCAACCAGCCCATCAGAAGAAACGTTCCGCAGAAGGCGCAGACTGCCACAAATGTGGAAATTGGCATATCCTATCTCTTCTTTCGATATTTTTTCAGAATACCCAGCTCATAAACCAGCACCATGCCGATGACCCATGCAATGCTGCCCAATACACCCACTAGGACGATCAGGGCGGCATTGTCTCCATTGAAAAGCAGCGGCAGACCGATCAGAGCAAAGACCACACCTGCAGCGATCAGGAGCTTCCCAACTGCACGGTTATAGGCAGTGACATCTGTGAGAGTTTCCGCTTTCGGCGGCGGGCTGATATTGTAGAAACCAAAGGGCTTTCCCTTTCCCGCATGAATGAGATCGATCACACCCAATACAACAAAAAGCAAAGCACAAGCCAGCCAGATCAAATAAGCAATCGTCATTTCGGTCATGGTATCACTCTCCTTTGCTTCATCATAGCACAGAGACAGAAAAAAATCCACCCTGCCGAAACAGGGTGGATGAATATGCAAATCTTATGGTCACAGACCCATGCCGCCTTCGAAGGTCAGAGTCTCACCGCTCATGTATTTGAAGTCTGGGTGAGCCAGAGCAACACAGCCGCGGCCGATTTCGGTTTCTGGGTCAGCGTAGTGACCCATTGGTGGCATTTTAACATTTGCTTTGAATGCTTCTGGGTAAGCT
>JAZQAA010000309.1:0-1942 GCA_045544975.1 Oscillospiraceae bacterium
CGATGGGGCAATGCCTCTCTCGGTTTGAGTAAAGGAGTGAATTACAATGCCGGGTACAAGAAAGTTGGGCAGAACCACTGCACACAGAACTGCAATGCTCAGAGCAATGGTAACATACCTGCTGGAAAACGGTAAGGTTGAGACAACTGTAACAAGAGCAAAGGAAGTTCGCGCAGTCGCTGAAAAGATGATTACACTGGGCAAGAATACAGACCTTCACAGCAAGCGTCAGGTGTTCTCTTATATCACAAAGGAAAGCGTAGCGAAGAAGCTCTTTGACGAGATTTCTCCGAAGTATGCTGACCGTAAGGGCGGTTACACACAGATCATTAAGATCGGTCCCCGCCGTGGTGATGCTGCTGAAATGGCAATCATCAAGCTGGTTGACTAATTTCTAAACAATCAGAACCCTCCGGTTTTCCGGAGGGTTCTTTTTTGTCCTGATGGATTTACAGACAGAAAAACACCCGGCTAATTGCTTAGCCGGGTGAATTCGATTAGTTGGCAGTCAGAACCAGCTTCTTGAGCTGTCCGAGATCAAATACATTGATCACGCCGTCCTGGTTGACATCCGCGTCCGCTGCCTGTACATCGTTTGTGCAGGTCTCAAGACCAAGCATGAAGCGCTGCAGCCAGATGATATCCAGAATTGTCAGCTGATTGTCATGGTTCACATCGCCGGGGAAGAAATCCTCTGAAGTATCTTCAGTAGGCACTGTTGTCGGCTCTTCAGAATTGAGCGGAACTGCATACAGACCATAAACAGTCATTTCTGCGGAAGAAGCACTGATGAAGAAGTTCTCCATATCCTCAAATGCGATACCATTGTTGTTGAGTGTCGTCTGTACATCTTCATATGTGAAGGTCATCATGTAATTTTCAGCAGTATCGGAGGAATATACCTGATACCAGCCGCCCTGCATAACAAGATACGGATCTGTGGTGGAATCAAAGATCAGTACAAGCTCATAATCCTCGTTCATGTACTTGCCGATTTCGTTGTTGCAGATGTTATCCCACGCTTCGAGAACAGTACCGTCTTCGTATCTGACGATCTCAATCCAGTTGTCCTCGATCGGGATGTTGTCCCAGTCAAAAGCGGGCTTCACATACTCAGAATATCCGGGCAGAGTATAGGAAACGCCATAAACCTTCATCATTGCTTCGATAACCGGAGCAGAATTCGGGTACCATGTGTTGGTCAGTCTGTAAACATAACCATGGGATTCGCCGGTGCCGTCGCAGGAAATATTGTTATCCCACAGCACACAGGGGATTCCGGCAGCCTTTGCCTTGGTAAGGTAGGAAGTTGCCCAGTTTACACGGGAATCTGTGTTCTCAAAGTCGGATGCACCGAATTCACCAATGATGATCGGAACGCCCTTGGAATCGGAGAGCGATTTGAGATTGTTGAACAGATTGGTCAGGTGGTATTCATAGTCCTCGCCGTAGCCGCTGGAGCCAGGGAAATTATGGTTTGCATAATTCGATGTATCCATTGTGAAGAAGTACGGTGCATAGGCGTGTACGGAAATGGCAATGTTACCGCCGTTAGACGGAATGTTGATGGCATTGATTGCCGATGTCTGAGAAGATGCGCAATAGCCGGGCAGCATCAGCAGTCGCTCCTGGTTCGCAGAGGAACCCTGCGCTCTGACAGTGCTTACGAATTCAGCATTGAGGTTGTTGATATAGGTCTGGGAATTCGAATCACCTGCACCCCATTCAACAGAGCTGCCAAGTCCTGTCTGACGGGGCTCATTCATGCCCTCAAAGATCAGGTGCTGGTCATAATCAGCAAATTCCTCTGCAACCTGTGACCAGATACTGGTCAGCTTCAGGGAAGCATCCTGATAGGTGGCATCGGTGAACTGACTAACATTGACCCATTCTTCATGATGAACATTCAGAATGATAAACATATCCAGGTCGTAGGCATAGT
>JAZQAA010000310.1:0-3695 GCA_045544975.1 Oscillospiraceae bacterium
CCTCACGGACACAGGTCTCCCTTCTTATGGCAAAGCCATGCCTGTACAGCCAATCCCTGAGCACATCCGCCTTTGTCATGGGCTGGAGTACCAGACGAATATCTGCAAGCGAAAAAGGACAGGTTTCAAGAATGTGCACCATGGTTTCGCCGCCCATTCCGGCGATGACAATATCCGTAAGCCCATCACCGGGAACCTGCATCAGTCCGTCGGACAGGATGGTCGATATTTTTCCCGAAAGTCCATGCTTTTCGATGGTTGATTTCGCGGCAGAAAGGGGGCCTTCGCCGATATCCGAGGCAATCACGGAGTGCGCGATTCCCTCTTCGATCAGATACACCGCGAGCTGTGCATGGTCGGTTCCGACATCGCAGACATGAGCCTGCGGCTGAATGTACGCCGCGCAGGCCTGTAATCGTTTGTTCAGCATAATTTCTCCTTGAATGTCAAGCAGGGCTGTGACAAATGCCGCAGCCCTGAAATTTTAGTTTACTTGTTCTGGAAATGTGCATTGAGCTTTGCAACCAGCTCATCCGCATCGACACCGTGAACGGCACAAGCATCCGCAACGGACTCGCCTCTTGCGGAGGGGCAGCCGAGGCAGTGCATTCCCATTTCGAGGAAATAGGGTGCTACTTCGAAATCTGCATCCAGAATATCGCCGATAATTGTATCCTTTGTAACTACCATTTGATTTACCTCCATCATAATTGGCTGTAGCTTTTCACACAGAGAGCACAGCAAACCGCTGTGCTCCTCCGTCATATCTGAATTATTCTTCCTTCATCTTAGCAAAGCACTCGCTGCAGTATACTGCACGGCCTTCGCTGGGCTGGAACGGAACGCGAGCCTCACCGCCGCAGCTTGCGCAGGTAGCAGTGAACATCTCTCTTGCAGCTCTGGGAGCGCCCTTTCTTGCGCTACGGCAGCTCTTGCATCTCTGGGGCTCATGCTCAAAACCCTTCTCGGCATAGAATTCCTGCTCACCAGCAGAAAATACGAATTCCTCTCCGCATTCCTTGCACACTAATGTCTTGTCTTCGTACATGATTGTTTACCTCACTTAAGTTTTTTGTTTTGGACTACGGACGGGGTTTACCGACACCTTTGATGAATCAACGCTCTGTTTAAGCTACAAGCCCTTGGTCTATCGTACTCGCATTGCGAGAGACGAACAATTTACTGAAAGTAATCCGTACTTTCTACGGTACGCATTTTGCGGCGTACACGCTGCATGGCGTTATCCACAGCTTTTTCACTGATCTGCAGCTTTTCTGCAGTCCGCGCATAGGAATCGCCATTCAAGATATGCTGCAGAATTTCCCATTCCCGTTTGGACAGCATTGCCATCACCTGCATACAGCATTGGGCGTAATTCTCCTTTTCCAGCAGAATACTCTCCGGTGTTGCAGGATCTGCAAGCTCCGCGCACTCCTCCAGATATTCTGATAAATCGCCAATCTGCGATGAATTCCGATGCTCCTGCCGTGTCACACTGCGCATCCGATTCAGGATACAGACCTGGGCAAAGGTGGAAAACTTCACGCCTCGATCCGCACTGAACTCCGAAATGGCGTGCAGCAGGGCAATCAGACCTTCCTGCACAAGATCATCCGCATCCGTTTCGGATTTTGCGAATTTTCCGGCGTGCCATCGAATCAGCTTCAGATATCTTGTCAGAAGAATGGCTTCCGCATCAACCGACTCCCTTGCAAGCACAGCAAGTTCTTCATCGGTCAAAGCTTCCAGATGGGAATCAGAGGGACTGCGCATAGGCTTCACGCCCTTCTGAGAACAGATCTCCGCCGTTTGCGTCATTGCAGACAACAAGCGGGAAATCCTCGATATACAGGCGTTTTACAGACTCACATCCAAGATCCTCGAATGCGATCACCTGCATTTCCTTGATACAGCGAGCCGCCAGCGCGCCGGCACCGCCCACTGCACAAAGATACACCGCCTGATTTCTTGCAACTGCCTCCTGCACTGCGGCAGAACGCTCACCCTTGCCGATCATGGCTGCAAGACCAAGATCCAGGAGTCTGGGGGCATAGGGATCCATACGGCCGGAAGTTGTTGGACCGCAGGAACCAATCGGCTTACCGGGAGGAGCTGGTGTCGGACCTGCATAGTAAATCACTGCGCCCTCAATGGGGAACGGCAGTTCACCGCCCTGATCAAGCAGTGCAGCAATCCGCTTATGGGCTGCATCCCTCGCCGTATAGACATAACCGGATAACAGGATTTTATCGCCGATGCGCAGTTCCTTTGCGCAGGTTTTCAGATCCTGTGCGTTGATACGCCTGATCTCCGGCATTCAAAATCACCTCGAATTATTACTCAGTTACAGATGCCTCTGCATCCTTAATCAGTTCGCTCATATCAAAGGAGAAGCCGCTTGCCTTCTTCTCAGGCTGCTTGTTCACGGGCTTCTGCTCTGCGTGGTGGTTCTGCGGAGCATTATTGAACTTCGGTGCAGAAACAGGCTTGTTCATGATATCATTCATGGTGTCCTCTTCTACCTTTGCGTTCTTCTCTACGCAGTCACGAGCGTCAGCGATCACCTCATCTGCTGCCTTGATCTTTTCATTCATAACAGTAGATGCCTGGCTCATCAGGTCGCTTGCTTCACGCAGGCTCTTTTCGATGCCATCGATCTCGATGGTCAGCATGGACTTGATGGTAGCAGTCAGCTGCTTTACCTTCTGCTGCTGCTCAAGGGATTCCTTCTTGATTCTTGCAGATTCAGCCTCAGCCTTCTCTCTTGCACCGGACAGGATTGCGTCTGCCTCTGCATTGGAGGAAGCAGCTCTTTCCTCTGCATTCTTCAGGATACGCTCAGCCTCAGCATTTGCGTTGGAAACAGTCTTTTCAGCCTGTGCATTTGCAGTAGAAATGGTGCTTTCTGCCTGTGCACTTGCGGAAGAAATAGTGCTCTCTGCCTGTGCATTTGCGGAGGAAATGGTGCTCTCTGCCTGTGCATTTGCAGTAGAAATGGTGGTTTCAGCCTTTTCATCAGCCTCTGCAACAGTCTTCTGTGCATAGTCATTTGCCTCAGCAACGATCTTATCAGCCTCAGCCTTAGCCTGTGTTTCAAGCGCAATTGCACTCTGCTGTGCCTGTGCGAAAATCGCACTCATATCGAAATTCGGCGCAAAGCCTGTGCTCTGTGTGCTCTTCTGCTCAAGCTCAGTTACCTTAGCCTGCAGAGCTTCTGCTTCCTTGGTCTTTGCAGCCAGTTCATCCTCAGCCTTCTTTGCGCGAGTCTCTGCATCTGCAAGCTTAGCTTCCAGCTCGGAAGTGCTGTTGGACTTTGCAGTCAGTTCTTCGTTCAGCTTCTGAACAGTCTCAGACAGCTGATCAGAAGAGGATGCAGTTGCCTTGAGAGCAGCGTTCTCATTGGTCAGCTGACCGATCTCTGCCTTGAGGGCAACGATCTCCTGCTGACAGCCGCGGAGCTTTTCCTCCTCAACGCTGTTGTTCTGCGCCTGCTGCAGCAGCTGCTTCATCTTCTTAGCATCGTCTTCTCTTGCCTTCTTTTCAGCATTGAGGGCATTGGCAAGCTGTGTTGCCTTGTCGTTGAGGGACTTGATCTTTGCAGCCGCCTCTTCAGCACCCTTCTCTGCGTCGGAAGCCTTCTTCTCAGCATCAGAGGCCTTCTTCTCAGCAACCTCGAGATCGCGTCTGTACTGCTT
>JAZQAA010000311.1:0-3087 GCA_045544975.1 Oscillospiraceae bacterium
TATCATATTTCTCATATTATGGCTATAGCGAGAGAGAAATTTTGTTAAACCTGCACAGCGAAAACAGACAATTTCCTGCAAAATGCACAAAATCGCCCCTCCGATTGAAGGGGCGATGCAATTTTATTCAGATTTTGTTCCGTATTCTGCAATGAACTGTTCGAGTGCAGCAAACGCAATATCAAAATTCTCCTGCATTTTCTTGGCATCGGAGAATGTCGGCTTCACACAGCGGATTCCGATATAGAAGTCCTCATCAATGCCATAGGGCCATTCAATCGTTTCATCAAAGGCAGTACCGGACAACAGGAAACGATGGCCATCAATTTCTTCATATTCGCCGAAATGCTTTTCGAGATCCTCCATATTCTGATCGGGAAGGATGAATTCATCCGCCGCATCATCGGAAATTACAAGCAGGGAATCTCCCATCTTAAATTCTGCAAAAAGCTTTGTCGATTCACCGCTGTACATATTGCGGCTTGCAGATTTCTCAGAAGAAGGGATGTAGTACACATCCACGCGAACCTTGCCGTCACCGTTTTCGTCCTCAATATATTGCTCAAACAGATCGCTGATGTTCTCCGGACACATGGTTCCGAAATCAGGATCATCAGCAATGAGAAGAATCACCATATCCGGACGCACCTTCAGAACCTGCTGAACCACGAGAAATCCCCCTGTAAATACAAGGAACACCGCAATCCAGAGCCACCATTTATTGTGATAGAAGAAATTCTGAATTCTTTGCCAGAGTGTATAATGTTTTTCCTCCTCCTGCTCCTCGCGGATGGTTTCGCTTTCTTCAATCACACCCTGCTTCAAGCGGATCAGTTCAATGCGTTCTTCACGGATACGCTTTTCGTAGGCAATGCGTTCCTGCTCTTTTTTCTGGCGGGCAAGCTCGCGGGCTTTGGCTTCTGCTTCCGCTTCCTCACGCTGCTGCTGTTCCTCAATCTCACGCGCAATCTGAAAAACACTCTTTTGTTTTTCCTTTTTGTTTTTTTCGCTCATTTCCTGCTCCTTATGTAAAAGGACGGACTGATCCTGTCAAGTCCGTCCCCAGTATGTTTGATTTATAATTCTTCCTCAGCAGCTTCTTCTCTGCGATTCTGCTGAGCAAGGGGCTTCATCGTCGGGAACAGCAGGACATCACGGATGGATGCACTGTCAGTCAGCAGCATAACAAGACGATCTACGCCAAAGCCAAGACCACCCGTGGGCGGCAGACCATATTCCAGAGCGGTAACAAAGTCCTCGTCCACCTCGCCTGTCATATCACCAAGCGCGCGTCTCGCTTCCACCTGCTTCTCAAAACGCTCCTTCTGGTCGATCGGATCATTCAGCTCGGAGAAGGCATTACCCATCTCTCTTGCGTAAATGAAGTACTCAAAACGCTCTGTGAACGCAGGATCGGAGGGCTTGCGCTTTGCCAGCGGAGAATTCTCCACAGGATAATCATAAATAATCGTCGGCTGGATAAGGTTTTCCTCAACGAATGCATCGAAGAATGCGATCAGGACATGACCCTTGGTCGCTGCTGCGCCTTCTTCAACTTCAACGCCCTTTGCCTTTGCGCAGGCTCTTGCGTCCTCATCGGTTGCCCAGTCAGCATAGTCCACGCCGGCGTATTCCTTAACAGCCTCGATCATGGTCATACGCTTCCAAGGCTTGCCGATCTCAATGTCAATTCCCTGGTAGGTGATAGTATCCGTGCCGCAGACCTTCATGGCGATGGTACGATACATATTTTCAATCAGGTCCATCATGCCGATGTAATCGGTGTAGGACTGGTACATTTCAACAGTGGTGAACTCCGGATTATGGGAAGTATCCATGCCCTCGTTGCGGAAGATTCTGCCGACCTCGTATACACGGTCAAAACCGCCGACGATGAGCTTCTTGAGGTTCAGCTCCGTCTCGATACGCATGAACATATCCATATCCAGGGTATTGTGGTGTGTTACGAAGGGTCTTGCAGCAGCTGCAATCTGGATCGGAAGCAGAACGGGCGTCTCCACCTCAATATAGCCAATGCCATCGAGGTAATTGCGGATCTCGCGCATGATCTGGCTGCGCTTGATGAAGGTGTCCTTCACCTGCGGATTGCAGATGAGGTCAAGGTAGCGCTGACGATAGCGCATATCCTGATCCTTCAGGCCGTGCCACTTCTCCGGCAGCGGAAGCAGGGACTTGGACAGAAGTGTGATCTTCTTTGCATGAACGGAGATTTCGCCCTTGCGGGTACGGAATACAAAGCCCTCCACGCCGACAATATCACCAAGATCCCATGTCTTTTTGAAGGAGTCAAACGCCTCCTTGCCAATATCATTCATGCGGATATAAACCTGCATTCTGTCACTGTGGTCGCGCACATCAATGAAGTTTGCCTTACCCATATCACGCCAGCTCATCACTCTGCCGGCAATGCGGATGGTCTCTGCGGAAATTTCCGCGAGTCCTTCAGCAATCTTCTCTTCGTCGCCGTTTGCAGCTTCAAGGACAGCCTTTTCCTTTTCCTCATAGCTTGCACGAAGCTGCGCGTTGCTGATTGTAACCGGATAGCTTGTCAGCGCAAAGGGATCTTCACCCTGTGCTCTGAGCTGGCTGAGCTTATCCAGACGAATCTGACGATATTCGTTGGTATCCTGTACTTCTTCAATAACCTTCTGTTCTTCCTGCATAATTTTCACCCTTATTGTTTCGTTTTCTCTTTTTTACTTGGAGATTTCCAGAACCTCGTATCTCATCTCACCAGCCGGCGCATCCACAACAAAGATATCGCCCACGCGCTTTTTCATTGCTGCCTTACCGATGGGGGATTCATCGGAGATCTTGCGCTCCTTGAAATTTGCCTCATTGGTACCGACAATCTTGAGCTGCTCCGGCTGATCGGAACCAACCTTGCGGATTGTGATCAGGGAACCGATACCGATCTCATCGACTGAGATGTTCGCATCATCGACAACTTCTGCGTTATCCAGCATCGCCTGAAGCTCTGCAATCTTGCCCTCCAGGATTGCCTGATCGTTCTTCGCTTCATCATACTCAGCGTTCTCGGACAGGTCACCATAGGAACGTGCTTCC
>JAZQAA010000312.1:0-5048 GCA_045544975.1 Oscillospiraceae bacterium
GTTGCCTGTGCACCCTCGAAGAGGATGGTCTTGCCTGCCTTGTAGGCTTCGTAGGTCAGTACGGAAACATCTGCCATGTAAGGACGCAGACGCTCGCCGTATGCCTTGTATTCTGCAATCACAGCGTCGAGGTCATGCGCCTGTCCGCCGTAAACTGCGGTGATAATCTTGTTCTTGAGGTTGCCGGTTGATCTTGCCTTTTCCTCGAATACATCGGGATTCACGAGATCACACATACGGATACCGCAGCGCTCGTACTTGTCCATGTAGGTCGGGCCAATGCCGCGCTTGGTTGTGCCGATATCGCTGCCGCCGCGGAATTCCTCGGACAGACCGTCCAGAGTGATGTGCCAGGGCATTACGATGTGTGCACGGGGGTCGATCTTCAGATTCTTTGTGGAAATACCGCGGCTCTCCATCTCGTCAAGCTCGCCGATAAAGTCCTTGGGATCCAGTACAACGCCGGCGCCGATCAGGCACTGGGTATCCGGATACAGAATACCGGAGGGTACCAGATGCAGCTTGTAGGTCTGACCGCCGCTGACAACGGTGTGACCGGCATTGTTGCCGCCCTGAGAACGAACGACAACCTCGGCACGGGATGCCAGAATATCAATGACTTTACCCTTTCCTTCATCGCCCCACTGGGTTCCGATTACAATATTTGCAGGCATGAATGTTCCTCTTTTCTTTTTGTTAGTTTTCAGATTTCGCCCTTTTTAACGGGCTAAATTGACATACATATATATTATAGCAGAAAGGCACATAGAATGCAAGGGTTTTTTCAAAAAAATACGCAAAAATCAAAAGAAGCCCTCGTTTTGCAAAAACGAAGGCTTCTTCGTATCAGAAAGCAGCCCATGTGCTTCCCGATACGGAAACGGGCGATTCTGCGGACATCTCCCACGATCGCCGCAGGGGATGTCACCCCCTTCCCGGCAAACACACAGCTCTGCTTACTCTTATTTTATGCAGAAATCCGGAATTTGCAACTGGGAATGATTGTTAATCTTCTTCCTCTGCTTCCTGCAGTCCAAGCTCCACAGCAATGTCATACAGATCGTAGGTAAGTCCGCTGTAATCGAAAATGCTGTTGACGCAGTCAATATGCAGGCTATAGTGCTTGTAAAATTCCTTCTCCGTAAACACCAGATATTCTACATTCGGCTCCTCACCCCTGTCATCAAAGGGAAGGGCAAATACCCTATAAAACCGCAGTATTGCATTAAAATCCGGATCACCATCTGGGTTTGTGAAGTATTGATACTCGCCCCTTGCACCAAGACAGAACGCATCATCCGTTTCCACCCGGAAGGTGATCTGAATATCACCGTTTTCCAGCCTTTCGCCGGTGTAGGTAACATCGAGTTGGTTACGGGATGCCGGAATCACACCCACGAACAGGAACGCAAACAGCGTGCCAAGCAGCAGCACACCGCCGACAAAGCCGGCAATGATTTTGAGCATCGTTCTGCGCTTGATTTTTTTCAGCGGCCGGACATCCTGCGCCTCTGCAGTGGGATGGGTCTCCTCCGCCTTGATATCTTCATAGAACTTCTGGCATTCCTCACACCCCTCCAGATGCTCCTCCACGAGTTCGTTGCTCTCCTCCGATGTCAGCTTTTCCGCATACAGCGGCAGCAGATCCTGAATCACTTTACATTTCATACGATCACTCCTTCGTTAATTTCTGTTTCGTGCGATAATAGGTTACTCTCGCCCAGTTTTCGGTTTTTCCCAGAATTTCGCCAATCTCCCGAAAGCTCAGCGCACCCGTGGCGCGCAGGAGCATCAGCTCCTTCTCCGTCTCGGGCAGGGCATGGATCTGCCGCATGAGGGAGAGCTTCTGCTCCTTCAGCTCGGCGGCACGATCGGGAACGGCATCGGTGTCGGGGATACTCTCATCCGGCTCGGCAAGGGGCTGGCGCTTTCGTCTGTCAAGCTCCTGAAACCAGAGGTTCCGCGCGATACCGCACAGCCATGTGGAAACACTGCAGCTGCCGTCATAGCGCTTCAAGGAACGCAATGCCTGATAAAAGGTCTCCTGCGTCAGATCCTCCGCAGTATCGGCATTATGGCAAAGGCTGAGCAGATAATGATAGACGCGCTTGCCGTGCAGCTCGTAGTAGTCTTGGATCTCGGACATGGGTCACCTCCCTGTGATGATTTCGAACGTTCTGTAGGTATATCCGTTTCAGAAGGCTTTCGTTACAGAAAAAAGAGAATTTTTTTACAAAAAATTCTCCGCCCATAATGAGCGGAGAATGGAATGGTTTAGCGAATGGGGTCTTCCGGAGAAGCTTCGGACTCTGCGGGAGTTTCCGGTTCTGCAGGAACTTCGGATGCCGCAGGGGGGATCAGTTCGCCCTTCATGAGCTTGTCGAAGTCCTCGCCGTCGATCTTCTCGTTGGCAATCAGGTACTGCGCCACCTCATGCAGCTGATCCATATGCTCTGTGAGAATCTGCTCGGCTCTCTTGTAGCCCTCCTCCACGAATGCACGGATCTCTGCGTCGATCTCGGCAGCCACCTCTTCGGAGTAGTTCTTGCTGCTGCCCAGATCCCTGCCGAGGAATACCTCGTTCTGGTCATTGCCATAGACAACAGGACCGAGCTTTTCGCTGAAGCCGTAGCGTGTGATCATGTTTCTTGCGGTAGCCGTTGCGCGCTCCAGATCGTTGGAAGCGCCGGTGGAAATATCATCGAGGATGAGCTTTTCTGCCACACGGCCGCCAAGGAGCGTTACGATCTCCTCACGCATTTCCATCATGCTGACATAGGACTTGTCATGCTCCGGAAGGGACATGGTGTAGCCGCCTGCCATACCGCGGGGAATGATGGAGATCTGGTGCACCTTGTCCTGATGCGGGCAGTAGTAGGTGCAGACTGCATGACCGGCTTCGTGATAAGCGGTGAGTCTGACTTCCTTCTCTGTCTTGACGCGGGATTTCTTTTCGGGACCTGCCACCACCTTGATGGTTGCCTCCTCGATATCTTCGTTGGTGATTGCCTTTCTGTCAGCACGCGCTGCGAGAAGAGCTGCCTCGTTTGCGAGGTTTTCGAGGTCTGCGCCGGTGAATCCGACGGTACCCTTTGCGATATTGGAGAGGTTCACATCAGGAGCAAGGGGCTTATTCTTGGTGTGCACCTTGAGGATTTCCTCTCTGCCCTTGATATCCGGATAGCCAACGACGATCTGACGGTCAAATCTGCCGGGACGCAGCAGCGCCGGATCGAGGATGTCACGGCGGTTGGTCGCTGCGATGACGATGACGCTTTCGTTTCCGGTAAAGCCGTCCATTTCAACGAGCAGCTGGTTGAGGGTCTGCTCGCGCTCGTCATGTCCGCCGCCGAGACCTGCGCCTCTGTGACGGCCGACAGCGTCGATTTCGTCAATGAAGATGATTGCCGGAGCATTCTTCTTCGCCTGTTCGAACAGATCGCGGACACGGGATGCACCCACGCCGACGAACATTTCTACAAAGTCGGAACCGGAGATCGGGAAGAACGGGCAGCCTGCTTCGCCTGCAACGGCTCTTGCAAGCAGGGTTTTACCGGTACCGGGAGGTCCGAGGAGCAGCACGCCCTTCGGAATTCTTGCGCCGATTTCGGCGTATTTCTTCGGATTCTTGAGGAAGTCCACGATTTCTGCCATCTCGAACTTCTCTTCCTCAGCGCCGGCAACATCCGCGAAGGTTGCCTTCTTGCTGGATGCCTGCGTCTTGAGATTTGCCTTGCCGAAGCTGCTGTACTTGCCGCCGCCAGCCTGACGCATCATAAAGACGAACAGTACAATACCCATGATCAGAATGATCAGTGTCGGGATATAGGTAATAATCCAGGAATTGTCCTTGATCTTGAAATAATCCTGCTCAAGCGGCGCATCGGGATTCGCCTTGTTGTACTTGATACGATAATCGTCGGTATCGTCAAGAAAGAGGGAGACATGGGGGACGGAGTATTCAAGCTCCTCGCCGTCCGTCAGTGTCAGCTCCAGCTCGCCGGTGCCAAGATCCAAGGTGTAGCGGCTGACTTCGAGATTGTCAAAGTGGGAGATAATCTCGGAGTATTCGTATTTTTCGCTGTTGTCATTCAGCCGCGGCAGGATGTAGGCTGCCATAAAAATCAGCAGTGCCGCAACCACGAGGTATGCCAATATACCTCTGTTCTTTTTCGGTGTCAAATGATCCTCTCCTTTTCCTGTCAGATTTTGCGGCAGTGCTGCCGCAAATCCCTCATTATTCTACCGCATCCGGGTGAATTGGGGATGTTATTTCTGTGTCTGTTTCGTGATAAATACGCAGGTACAGCATCGTCTGCGTCCGCTCGGTGACAGCTGCGTGCCTTGCGGCACCGAGTCCCTCGACCCAGAGCAGTCCTGTTTCATCCGAAAGATAGTGGACGAAGGGGCGTTTTGCCGGCGCAATGTTTGCGCCCAGCCATTTTTTGATGCTGATGCGGTGTTCCTTCCCCTGAAGGAAGAGTCCCGGTGTCCGGCTGTGCAGTCCGGCACACCCCTTTATTATATCATAATCCAGCACGCAATTTGCGAACATTGTGTGAATTCTTGTAAATTTCTCCGCATTTTCGCGCGAAATTCGTTCCGCTTCGGCAATCAGCCCGGGAAAAATACAATTTTTCCCCATTTTTAATGCGCATTCCGTATAGGGCACAGTCCCCATGCGGAAGGAAAGATTCCCACGGCTGACATGGAGGGAGCCGCCGCCGCGGACAAGCTCCAGAGAACCGCCGCGCTTCAAAAGCGAATCCGTCTGCGAGATGGCGTAGAGTCCGTCCGGCTGCCGGTGCTTGCGCAGAAAGAGCCGGATACAGCGCTTTCGGATGGAAGGTGGAAGCGCTGCAATTCCCTGCAGGGAGCCATCCTCCTGCAGGTGCTCTGCATAGGCAAGCTCTGCCTGCTTTGCAAGATAAGCGTCATCCTCAAGGAGCGATGCTGCCAATGCAGCTGCATTGTGCTCCGCTGCCGCATTGCACTGCCGGAGTACCGGAATGGCGTGATGCCGCAGAAGATTGCGTGCACAGAGATCC
>JAZQAA010000313.1:0-16014 GCA_045544975.1 Oscillospiraceae bacterium
TAATGCCAGATAAGTGTTAGCAAAAAGCTTCACAGCTTCTGCCTCCTGAAAGCCCATGAAAAGTACATCAATATTTTCTTTCTCTGCACCTTCACAAAGCAGATCGGCAAAAACATGTGCTGCTTTTAGTAAGTCAGCATCATCCAAATCGCAGCCAACAATAATACGACTTGGATACAGGTTATCATATAACGCCTTGCTTTCTCTCAAAAACTCCGGACTGAAAATAATATTCTTACAGCCAGTTTTTTCACGAATGCTTGTCGTATATCCAACAGGAATGGTAGACTTAATTACCATAATTGCATTGGGATTGTATTTCATAACCAAACGAATAACATCTTCTACTGCTGAAGTATCGAAAAAATTCTTTTGGGGGTCATAATTTGTCGGGGTTGCGATAACCACATATTCCGCATTTGTATAAGCATACACAGCATCCGTTGTTGCGGTTAAATTCAGCTTCTTTTCCTTAAAGAATTTCTCAATATACTCATCCTGGATAGGCGACTTTTTTTTATTTATCATATCTACCTTCTCAGGAACAATATCTACTGCATACACTTCATGATTCTGTGCAAGGAGTGTTGCTATTGACAATCCTACATATCCAGTTCCTGCAACTGCAATTTTCATAAGAACAATACCTTCCCTTATTAATAACGATAAAGAATTATTTGTGCTGAAGTCCTAACCAAGAAATCATTTTCCCTGAGCATAGAGAAGAAAGCAGCATTACCAAGGCAGTCTATCCCGGCAGAATCAAGTGAGGGAATTCACCATACAGAATGACAGCACATCCGGTATATGATAAATCATATACCGGATTGCGCATGAATAGTTTCTTCCCTGCCGGCAATTCCCTCAAGGGCAAAACAACATTCGAATACGAATCATTTCACGCGGATACCCGCTATATCATAAAGCGCATCCTTCTCTTTTGTTTTTACCCACATATTTTTGCTTCCTTCCGCAATTACTCACCAAATTCAGCCTTCACAGCATCCAGCGCTGCCATAATGCAGTCGTCCATGTCATAGTACTTGTACAGACCCAGTCTGCCGCCGAAGATCACATTCTCCTCTGCATCGGCAAGAGCCTTGTACTGATTGTAGAGGGCAGTATTCTTCTCGTCATTCACCGGATAGTACGGATCCATGCCTTCCTTCCACTCAGTGGAATATTCCTTGGAGATCACAGTCTTTGCTGTATCCGCATAGCTCTCGATCTCAAAGAACTTGTGCTCGATGATTCTTGTCCACGGACGGTCATGGGAGGTATAGTTCACAACAGCATTACCCTGATAATTATCAGTATCATGCACCTCGTCTTCGAAGTAAACAGTTCTCCAGTTCAGTCTTCCCAGCTTAAAGTCAAAGAACGCGTCAACCTGGCCGGTATAAACAGTCTTGCCAAAGGCGATGTCAGTATTCTTCACAAAATCGAAGTAATCGGTTTCCAGCAGAACATCAATCTTTTCATCAGCGAGCATCTTCTCCACGATCTGTGTGTAGCCGCCGACCGGAATGCCCTGATAGCGGTCGTTGAAGTAGTTGTTGTCGAAGCGGAAACGGAACGGCAGTCTCTGGATCGTGCTTGCCGGCAGATCCTTGCAGTCACGCTGCCACTGCTTTTCGGTGTACTCCTTGACAAGCTTTGTGAATACAGTCTTGCTCAGACGCATACCCTGTTCTTCCAGATTCTTCGGCTCGCCGGTGATACCGCATTCATCGATTTCCTTCTGGATGGCAGCCTTTGCCTCAGCAGGGGTCTTTGCGCCGAAGAGCTGGTAGAAGGTATTCATATTGAACGGCAGGTTGTACATCTCATCCTCATCAGTTTCGGGATTATGGTAGATGGCAACAGGAGCGTTGATATAGTTGTTGAATTCACAGAACTGGTTCACATAATCCCAGATTGCCTTATCATGGGTATGGAAAATGTGAGCACCGTAGATGTGCTGGCTGATTCCCTCCAGACCTTCATCAGTGAGCTTCTTGGTGTAGATATTGCCGGCAACATTCGGACGCTTGTCGATCACAAGGCAGGTCTTGCCGCGCTTGGCAGCCTCGAATGCAAAGGTTGCACCGAACAGTCCGGTGCCAACGATCAGATAGTCGTAGTTGGTTCTCATAATCAAATTCCTTTCATAGCATAATATATCTCACGCTTATTCAGCAGTAAGTTCCAGATATTTTTCCCAGAAACTGCGTTTCCAGAAACGGCTGGCATTCACTTTATAATCCTGCACCGCCTTCTCATAATGCGCATCTATCTCCCTGTACATCTGCCGCAGCTCCGCAACGCAGGCCTTTGCTTCTTTCACATCGCGTTTCGTGATGAACCCCCGTTCACTTGCAGCATCATAATTCAGTACAGTTTCTGTGCGGAAAACACTGATCTGGCGCACTCCATCTGCTGGTACTACATTGTATTTATGCTTCGGTTTGAGATAAGTGCCGTTCACTGTACGATTTGCAATAATGCGATGCAGAAGATTTGTGGGCTGCATAATCGTTCTGGATCGCTGGAACATTTCGTCATCGAACACTGCTTCATCGCCCAAATCAGAAATCGGTTTCAGAATATAACCCTCTTTCATGATGTGCTGATGGATCATTTCTCCATCCTGCTGGGCAAACCATTCTGTACCCTTGAAGAAATCACGCATACCCTCCATCAGAAGGCGTGCATTTTTATAACGATACAAACGCACTTCATTCATGACATAGCCGTAAAGCTCATGTTTCAGCTCCTCCGCTGTCATATTCATATCATGCAGGGCATTGTCAATCAGACGGTTTCGGAAAATATAGTAATACAACGCCGAAGAATATTTATTCTCAAACGGCTCATGCCAGACACAGATGCCATTAAGAAGTACAAGATGTTTCGTGTTTCGCAGACCATATTCCACATCATCCCCACGGATGAAGATGGGCATGGGGAGATTGTCCTCCGATGCGATATCCGCCGGAAATGCACAAAACCACCACGCATTATACTGCGGATGTTCTTCAATCTCATTATACAGACACGCTTCCGGATCACGCAGATCAAGACCACGCTTAAGTGACACCAGTCTTCCCCCGTTCCAGATCGCACCGGATTCCACCTGAAAATAGGGTTTATCCAGACGCAGCATTGCACCGCCGACAAAAGCATCCGCATATTCCGGACGAATGCAGGTCAGGAAGGTACAGGTGCGAAAAATCGCCTCCGGTTCGTAGATGATATCATCATCATTGAGGAGAACATGGGTAATTCCATGGGATTCACGAACATTCTGAATCTCAAGCAGTCCTCTGGTAAAGCCGCCAGCACCGCCAACATTCTTATTTCTGACAATATGTATTTTGTCTCCGGAAAGTGCAGGAATATCAAGCGTTCCGGCATTATCAGAAACAAAAACCTCCAGCTTATCATAGAGGAAAGAATCCGGCGCATTGAGGAAACATTTCCCCAGCATTTGCAGATTTCGTTCGATGAAGGCTTCACGGCGGTAGGTACAGATATCGATGGCGATCTTAACATAGCGCTGTTCTTCTTCTGCAATCGGAGATACATAGCATCCACCGCAGAACAGAGAATCATCCTGAAGGCTTGTCAGAGAGAAACTGAAGATTCCCTGGTTCTGTTCTTCGGGAAATGCGTAAGTGAATTCCTGTATTTCATCACTGACTGCTTCAGCCGAGAGCATTTCCTTCGTAATTACGGAGCCGTCTTCATTGCGGATTCCGCAGCAAAGCTTGATCGCAAATGCACCCTTGAGTCGAAGCTTCAGGGAAACATTTCTGACATGGGTGTATTTTCTCCATTTTTCGATAGTGAATCCGCCAAAATAGGTATCAAAGCTGATGGTACAGCCTTTTCCCACCGCAAGCCCATTTTCCTGCATGGTACATTTCTGCCTGTCTGCTTCTCCGGTACGGTAGTACAGCTCCGTTTCCTCACAGGTTCCGGCGGACGGCAGCAGTACATTCTGCAATGTCAACATATCATTCCTCCGCATTCTTGCTGATTTTATGGATCATGCTCTTCTGATCTTCAGATGAATATCTTCACAGGTATCACAGTTGACAGAATCCAGCACGGTCAAGGAATCATTCGCCAGAACAACGATATTCAGACCACGCATATTCAAGGAGAGATTCTCGCTGTCATTGACCTTGATGACAGAATTACCCTTGCTGCTCGGATTGACATAGCCCTGACTTTCCACATAGATCTTACTGCCGGTACTGTTCTCATAGGTATGCACACTCTTCGGCTTCTGGGCTACATCATAATAAACATGCTCCCTTGCATCAATAACAGATACATAACTTCCACGGAAGAACGAGAATAGATCGGCATTCATGTTCAGCTGGGTTCTTGCCTTGAAACGCTTCCACTGTCTGGATGCATCGTCCTTTGCGGAAACCACGATGGTCACCTTGGAACGGATGGAGGACAGGTAGTCGAAATAATCATTCAGCGTCAGCAGGGTGGCAAGCTTCTTGGAGATCTGCTGATAGCCTGCTTCTGTACAATAGGTCTCCAGCGTCTGTGCATTCTTTTCCAGAGCAAGCAGACGCTTTTCCATGTTCAGCAAGCGGCGATTGACCATCTGCTGGGCACTGTTGTTGTCCTTTTCGGTTTCCAGTGCTGTTTTCAGCCACTTTCTGCTGTGTTCAATGGACGGCTGGAGCTTGTGATAAATCATTTCAAAGTCCACAGGCTCATACAACACATGCATTGCATCCTCAATTTCCTCCACAGTGGTCAGTCGTTCGGAATAACCAATCATTCTGGTCATGGACTCAAATCTGCCGCCGGCAAAACCGGAACGCAGCACCATGAACGGTGTTTTCAGCAGCATGGAGAAGCAGAATGCATGATAGGAGTCAGTCACAACGAAAGCTGCATTCTTGATCAGATACAACCAGTCACTGACTGTATAACTATTGTTGCAGACAACAATGATCGCCTTCTTGCCGAGCTTATCTGCAACCTTCTGGACTGCTCTGCGGTTTTCTTCCTTGTTGAAGATCAGGTAGGCAAACACATAGTCCTTTTCTGTGAGCTTCGATTCGTCGGCGCACTGTTCATAAACAGCCTTATCACAGACGAACACGGGATCGAGCACATGCTCAGAAACGATGTTGTACTTATTCGCCAACAAATCCACCGTCTTTTCCTCACGAATGGAAATGGCATCGAATCTGCGCAGGAGGTGCGCCTGTTCTTCCTTATCCAGCGGCGAACCCATGAAATCATCGCCGCCGGTGGAGGTAGCATAGGCGATCTTTTTCTTGGAATCCTCTGCAAAATCGAGGAAATAGAAGGAGCTGGAAGAACCGATCAGCGTCTTTCTCCAGAGCTGGTCGGAGCCAACGAGGAAGCAGTCAAACTGCTTGTTCAGGTTGGTGATCGCCTCGGCAGAGGTGAGCTTATTTGTTACACGGCAGTTGTCATTGATGAACTTGCGGGAGAACCACTCATTATCTCTTGTGCTCTGGAAACGGTTCATGAATACACCATAGGGCACATCGATCATCGTGGGCTTGTAACCAAGATCCTCCACAGCCTTGTACAATGCATAAGCAGTCAGGGCTGCACCATAGTTATTTGCATAATAGAAGGAGAGGATACCAATATCTTTTCTATGCTGATTGGCGTGCTGTTCCGCCTTTGGAAAAGAGCTGGTTTTGTACAGTTCCGGATAGAAATCGTCCCTGCCATGATGGAAGACTGGCTTAATATAGATATGAGGATTAAAACGCCCTATATCGGATGTGGGAACATTATCATCCAGAATGAACTTGGTTTCTGCGTCGATCTCTCTTGTCACAGCCATGCCCTTTTCGTTGTTGACAAGCATCACAGAAAGCCCCTTACCATCGCTCAGTTCTTTGTTGTAATTCTTGTACCCCCAGAAGTCACCCAAGGAAACATCACCTTGGCGCGGCATTCTGGAAAACTGACAGTCCTGACAGGAATTCCTCAGGGAGTAGTTCATCAGGAAAGAGTGGTAATAGGTGGAATTCTTGTCATGGATCTCCACCTCACCGTTCTTGTAAGTAATGGAAAGATCATTTCCACCCCATTTTCCGTCGATCTTATGACGGAAATTGATGCCTGCAATCTCACGCTTGCCAGCTGTTTGCTTCAAAAACAGACGAAACGCCTTCGGAGACGGTACACCATGACAGATCAGGTCGATGGTGAGCAGCTTTTCATAATCCCTGCGCAGATAGCCCTTCAGACCAGCAACCTGACAGGGGGTGCCTGTGAACAGAACATAGCGGTCAGCCTCCAGAAGCTTTCTGACCTCGGAATAGCAGGTGCCTATCTCGCTCTGAACATACTTAGAGCCTTGCAGACGGCGAATATCCTTTGCATCCTCGATGATGATGTGCTTGACACTCCACTTTTCGTCATAAGCCGCACCGCAAACGGCACCGCCGCGCTTCAGAACATATTGTGCATACAGCGGAAAAATACCGCCGGAGGAGCTGATACTGCGGATCTCGTCATTTGCCGCTGCTGCCATGCCCACGGGTTTGTCAAAATTGTTATATGTATTGTTGAGTGCAGGACATACAGCCTGACACATACCGCAGTCCACACAGATTTCGTCATCAATTACAGGGTACAGAAAGCCCTCTGCATTTTTTGTCATGGTAATTGCTTTTTTCGGACAGATAGCTGCACACGCACTGCATCCATAACACTGCCCCATATTCTCTAAAACCTGATTCATACAATTTCCTTTCTGGACATCTGTCGATTGTACTTACTCTGTATCCGCTAACGGATACATCCATAGATATACAAAGTTATTATACCACACATTATTCTCCTTGTCAACCGCCGCAAACCTGCATTTCCCGCATCAGTATTTCCACTGCGGCTCACGATTCATACAAATATTACATATGTATAATAACTACAGCAAACATTCTTAAAAAGGTTACAATTGAACCCTTGACAAATATGTAACAGCGTGATAAAATAAATGTATACGTGTCTATTTCAGCGTTATTTTCGATAAAAATGTCAGGAACGATGCATGTCTGGGGGACATGCATCCCATAGGCACAATCAGTGGAGGTTATTAGAAATGTTATTACAGGAGATTTTATTCCCTTCAAAAGATGTTTGTCAGGAAAAGGAGCTGTACTTCCGCTACATGAAGGATCATTGCCTTCAGAGTAGTGATGTAGCACAGTATCTGGCAAGTGTTCAGGCGGAGACTGAAGAAAAAGAACGCCTTGCTCGCCTTGAGAAACTGCGTCTTGCCCGTGAGGAGGCAATGCGCCTTGCTGAAGAATCAGGTATTACCCTTGACCTCTCTGAATTTGATATTCAGGAAGAAGAAACAGAAATCAGCGGCATTGCTGAGTCTGAAGATAACACATTGCCCGCCGAAGCAGAGAAAGATGAACAGACAGCAGAAGCGGAAGAATTGTATGTTCCGGAAACCGGTATTATTTTCAAGAAAGCTAATGCTCTTCTCAAATTCGATACCTACTTCAATTCCTTCTCTATCGCAAAATGGAGAAAATATACCAGCCTCACCAATCTGGGCATTAAGTTGGTACTGCAGGGTTCTTTCAAAATTGTTGTCAAGCATGTCGGCCGTATGAGCGGTGAACAGACTGTTACCTCACTGCGTACATATACTGTTGAAGAACCTGAAAAGAAGCGTCGTGCATTTGAAATTCCGATGGAGGATTTCAATGACGGATTGCTCTATGTCGAAATTACTGCACTTGAAAAAAACAGTGTTCTGTACAGCGGCTTCTACTACACCGAAGTAGCAGATCAGATGGATGACCTCAACCCTGTAAAGTTTGCAGTAGACATCTGCACATTCCGCCGCGAGGAATTTGTCGTTGCCAACATCGAAAAGCTCCAGAAGCACATCATCCGCAATCCCGAAAGCCCGCTTTATGGTAAGCTGGATCTGTATGTTTCCGATAATGGCAGAACCCTTGATCATGAGGCTCTGACAACAGAGCATGTACATGTATATCCAAATAAGAACCTTGGTGGTGCTGGCGGTTTCGGCAGAAGCATGTATGAGATTAACAAGGTTAAGGATAAGAAGGGTTATACCCATATCATCATGATGGATGATGATATTCGTCTGGATCCTCATGTACTGGAACGTAACTATGCATTCCTGCGTCTGCTCAAGGCAGATTACAGCGATGCCTTCATTGGCGGTGCAATGCTGCGTCTGGATATGGAATGGATGCAAAGTGAGTCCGGTGACATCTGGTATACCACCGGCTCCAGACCTGTCAAGTACAAGTATGACCTGCGTAGAATCATGTGGATTCTGAAAAATGAAAAGGAAGATACGCTCAACTACTTCGGCTGGTGGTATTGCTGTATGCCGATCGCAGTCGTACAGAGCAACAATCTCCCGCTGCCAATCTTCATCAAGCGCGATGACATTGAATATGGTTTGAGAAACGGCAGACACTTTATCAACATTAACGGTATTTGTGTATGGCATGAGGCTTTTGAAGCAAAGCGTGTACCGTATCTGGATTACTATTACTATAGAAATGAGTTCATCATCGACTCCAGACATCGTCCTAATTTCGATGCAGAACAGATGCTCAAGTATTTTGATGGTGATTTCAAGAAGAAAATCCAGGAGGACATTGAACTGTACCGGTACAAGGAGGCACACCTCAAGCTGCAGGGTATCGACGATTTTCTCAAGGGTATCGACTGGCTCAAGGCACAGGATGGCGAACTTCTGAACGGTGTTACAATGCGCCGCCGTACCTATCAGAAAAAGCCCGTTGAACAGCTCAACTGCAACTTCACACACGGACTCTATGAGAATACACTCAAGTTCAAGGAAACCAAGGAACAGGAAAAGAAGCGTATTGCTTCTCACAACGGCTGGGATAATCCCGCAACGAAGGAACTTGTCATTGCACCGCTCAACTTCCCGCATCCCGGTATGGTATGCGGCGCAAAGAGAGTTCTGTACTACGATGAACCCTCAAACACTGGTTACTGTGTAGCAAGAAGTGAAAACGAGCGTGACGATGTCATCAAGCATTTTGAAATGACTCGCCAGAATATTGCGGATAACTTCGACCGTATTCGCAAAGAATACGACGATCGTTATGAAGAACTGCTCAGCGTTGATTTCTGGGAAAAGTATCTTTTCACCCCCGTCGAGGAAGCACAGCCTATTCCACTGGAATGGTGGGAGAAGTCAGCACATTTCACACCTGCACGTGTTGAAAAGGGTAAGGAAAAGCTTGCTGGAATCGAAGCAGAACTGAAAAGCCAAAAGAAACTTAAAGTCACCCTTAAGTCTAATCGTGTGGTATTCTATCTGACCAACCGCCGTGGAGTAACCTGCAACCTTAAGTACATTCTGCTTGAACTGAGAAAGCAGGTCGGCTCCAAGCTGGAGATTATCTGGGCTTCTGATTATCCGGAAAGCTGTGATTCCATCCGCAAGATGGGCATTCCTGTGGTCGAGGCTGGCTCAGAAGAGCACCTGAATTACCATATGTCTGCCAAGGTACTGATTACAAATGATAATCAACCGGCGCACTTCAGCAAGCGCAAGGGACAGATTTATATCAATACATGGCATGCATCCATGAACTACAAGACCATCGGTCCGAATTCTCTTGCACCCAGAACACCCGAGGAAATGCAGGTTTACCTGATGGAGAATCCGCAGCCCGACTACTACCTGTCCGGCAGCCAGTTCTTCACGGACAACACCTCTGAGTCCTTCAATTACGACAAGAGCGTATTCGTACCGACAGGTATGGCAAGAAACGATGTATTCTTCACTGATTACAGTGAAATTGTTAAGAAGGTTCGCACCGAATGCGGTGTACCTGCGGGTAAGAAGATCGCACTGTATGCCCCGACATTCCGCCGTGGCATGAAGATCGGTGATTTCCTGTTTGATTTCCGCAGATTCAAGGCAGCTCTGTCCAAGCGATTCGGCGGCGAATGGGTAGTTCTGTACCGTGGTCACTACTTTGTGAAGAACAATCCCAAGACTGACTCCATTGATGTTTCCCGTTATGAGGATATGCAGGAGCTGATGTGTGCAGCAGATATTCTGGTTTCCGACTATTCTTCCTGCCTGTGGGACTTCACCTTTACAGGCAGACCGGCATTTGTATTTGCAAGTGACCTGAATGAATACATGAATGATGACCGTGGTTTTGCATTGCCGATCAGCAAGTGGCCGTATCCGATTACAACCAATACCAAGGAGCTGGTGGACAGCATCCTGAACTTTGATGAGAAGGAATACAATGAAAAGGTCAAGCTGCATCATGAGCGTGAAGGTGCATTTGAAAAGGGTACCTCTGCAAAGGCAGCAGTGGAGATCATCCGCAGAGAATGCGGTGTATAATTCTACAGCAATCAAAGAACTCCCCTGTTTGTGCAGGGGAGTTCTTTTAACACAAAAAAACCGCCGTCCGGCGGTTTTTTGTGCTATTCATGAAGCTTCTTGAGAATTCTTGCAAGCAATCTTTTATGTGCTTCCATTTCGTCCTTCTGACTTTCCAGCTCCTGCTTCAGTTCATCAAGCTGAACTGTAAGCTGTTCAATCTTCGCTGCCTGTTCTGCATTGGTCTGTACCTGAATTGCAAGCTGTTCTGTAAGTTGTTCACTCTTCTCTACCTGCTCTGCATTGGTCTGCACCAGTGCTTCAAGATCCTTGTCAGTTGCCATGCGGTACCAAGGACCCCACTTGGGATCCTTGCCGCCGCTGTAATAACGTCGATATACAACACTGCATGTAAGATTCGGTTCCAGAATCTGGAAACATGCATTATTGTGATACTCCGTATCATTGGCAGCAATATATTTCACCGTAAGACGGAATCCAACATTTTCGGAAAATGCCTCCGGCAGATCGGCAAGTGTCTTTTTCACTGCACCGCGCACACAACGGTAACAGCCAGCCTTTGTAAATGCATTCAGAGATGCATTTTCAGCAATGTCATGCAGCGAAGGAACGAGCAGTGTTTCATAGCGCAACAAATCAGAGGTTGCAATGGGGGATTTCATAAGCTGCGTCAACTTCTGATCCTTGATCTTCCGAACAAGACGATGGTAATTCGGGGCCTTCTTGGCATAATCCCACCAGATCTTGTACAGGGAGATCAGTTCTTTATCCCAGTCGCACATTCCCTGCTCCACTTCATAATACGCAGACCACGGCTTTTCTACGGGAGAATCATTCTTGTAGCCCATATAATGGATCACAATCCGGCGCACCGGAACGCCCTTCTGCTGGGTGTATTCCTCGTAGAACTTGCGGAAGCCTACATTGTAGTTATAATCATAGGGCATGAAATGGTTGATCCTGTTGCGGAACAAACCGTTGAGCAGTTCCTCCTCGTACAGACGCTGCTGTCTGCCGCCGAGTGTAGCTCTGTACTTCTCCACATCCACCAGTTCTTCACGGAACTTATTCAGATTATACACCACAATGCCGGAGTTGACATAGGAAACCTTCTGTCCCTCACAATATCTCAGGAAGGAATTCACATCGTATACGGCAGCAAGGGGCTTTTCGGACAGGTCTGCCTCATAAATCTCCGCAAGGCTGCCGGTAATGGCAAGGTCGATGTCCAGAAACATCACGCGCTCCATGTCTTCCGGCAGGATCTTGTGCGGAATCAGCTTATAGTACAGATAGGACGGAAATCTCGGGTTTGCTTTCAAGCCTTCAAAAATGGAGATATCTCCATAGAGAAAGGTAAGATTCCATCCGGCAGCAGCAGCATCACCCAACAGCTGCTTCTGCACCTTTTCCGTCATGACATTATAGACACAATGCACATGAATATCATACTCCGGATTGTTTTCATACAGTCCGATGAGCATAGATTCGAGATAGTCCGCATACTTGTCATCCAGGATGACCATGACATTCATGCGCTTCTTGTTGGTTACCATCACTTTCCAATCGCCTCCCTCAACTGCGTACTGCTCGTTCCCTGTGTATACGGGAAGTACACGATCTTGACTCCCTTATCTGCAAAATATTCCTCATAGGAATTAAAACGTTCCGTTCCCTTATAGTCTGAACCAACAAACAGGAAATCATACTTGATGATGTCATTTTTGTAGACATCCACATCCTCCTTGCAGGAAGTAATCACCTGATCGACATAGCTGATGCTCTCCACAATTGCCTTGCGTTCCTCAAACGGAATATAGGTAGTCTTGCCCTTATGGGAAGCATCCGCATGGACACCGACTACAAGATAATCACAATACTGCTTCGCTCTCTTGAGCAGGTTCAGATGGCCGATATGGAACAGGTCGAATGTGCCGCTCAGATAGCCGATCTTCAGCTGCGGCTTTGTCGGAATATCGAGTCTGCCGCTATTCTGCTTATATTCGATGCTGCTCAATCCAAATGTCTGTACATCCTCACGGCTACGACGAATCACATCAGCGTAAACCTCATCATATGACGGAATGTAAAGCAATTCGCGACTCTGTGCACGATTGATAAATTCTGCTGCAAATGCCTGCACTGCGGAGAGATCTGTCTGTGCCGCACCATCGAAGCGTGTTCCCTTGATATTACCGGGGGATGCATTCAGAATACGATTCTCACTGCCGTGGTAGGCAAGTTCCGTATTCAGTGCATCAATGCAGCTGCAAATTGCTGCCTTGGATGCGCTATAAACAGAGAACAGCGGGGAATTGATGATTCCGGCAATGCTGCCCATTACGCCGCAGTAAAAGGTTTCCTTTCCCATCAGCTTATCATAAAAACGATGAAGAATACGGATCACTGCCTCTGCATTTACACGGAGATTTCCGATAATTTCTGCTTCCTTCAACTCTTCAAAAAACGCAAGTCTTCCAAAGCCTGCTGTGATGTACAGTGCATCCACATCCTGATAAGTATCAAAAACGGAAAAATCACGGCTGCGGAGATCGAATTTTTCAAATGCAATTCTCTCCGTTTCAGGCAGATGAGAACCGTCACGGTCAATCACATTGATTACATCATATTCCTGTGCAAGCAGTTCATGCACAACTGCAAGACCAACGCCGTTTCCTCCGCCGACGACTAATGCTTTCTTCATAATAATCTTCCCCTTTATTCAATTCTTCAGCTCTTCTTTTGTTTCATTCTGAGCATCCCGCAATGTCCTAACTTCCTTTTCAAGCTGCTTTACCTGCCGCATGAGAATGTCATACGAAGACGGCTGTGCAGTTTTTTCTGCTTCAAGTGCATTTTTCAGCCATGTGAGACTGCGATCTCGTTCTTTGGCGATTACTTTATACACATGGTCATAGTCGATCTGTGGATGGAAAAACGCTTCTTCCGCAGTTATGATTTCACCAGGACGGTAAACCAGTCGATCCATCAAACCAAGCAGACCGAACAGTGACAGAAATCTCGGAATACCACGCTGCTGATTGGCAATGCAGATGAAAGGCTTACGAAACAGGATTGCAAAACATGATCCATGGAAGGAATCGGTCACAACAAAATCCGCATTCTTGTAATACTGCATCATATCCTCGAGCGTGACATCGTCCTGAATATTCGGCAGTCCCAGCTTCTGGGCGTTGTCCTTATGCATCCACGGTACGCCATTGAGCGTGTTTACCATCTCCAGGCCGAGCAGGTCGGCGGTTTTCTGGATGGCATTACGCTTGCCCTCAGTGGGATCAAGGATATAGGTCATGAGATACGGCTTCTTCGGCAAAGCGCGTTCAGAAGCAGCTGCCAGTGCGTCATAATACTTGGGGTCGCAGAGGAAAATAGGATCAAGTACAAATTCCGCATCAATGCCGAAGCGTTTCCTTGCAACCTCCACGCCCTGGTCCTCACGCAGGGAAACTGCATCAATGCGGCCTGCATGGAAAGCACATCTTGCTCTGCCTTCCTCCGGTGCAAAGAAATCGTCCTTGCCGAAAGAACCTGCATATACAATCTTTTTCTTGTCGTCCCTCGCAAAGTCAAGGAAGTAGTAAGTTCCGAATTGTTCGCAACGTGTCCATGTCCACATCTGGTCAGAGCCGAGCATGAAGATATTGCACAGATCATTGAGCTGCATGGTATCGGCAATATCAAAGACCTCGCTGACTGCATAGTCATGTCTTCTTGCAAAGCCTCGTGCATAATTGTCACGGCGTTCGATGTCATTTTCTTTAATCTTCGGCTTATCGATCATCAGGACACTGTAACCCAGTTCCTCCAGTACAGTATGGAGAGCATAATAGGTCAGTGTTGTTCCATAATTCGGAAAATACCACGCACCAATCAGACCAATGTCATAGCGTCCGTCAAGTGCCATTTCTTCTGCCTCCTCAATTGTATGCTTTTGCAGCAGACGGAAAAATTCGTCCCTGCGTGGATGCGCAGATGCCGGACGGTGCAGATGCGCTTGCTTTTCGAGCGCTGCCTGTAAGGGCATCCGCTTGATCTTACGGCATTTGCCATACAATTCGCCCAAGATCTTCTCACCCTTTTGGTTATTCACAAGTACGAGGGATGTGCCCCGCGTATCATTCATATATTGATCCAGTTTGGAAATCCCCCAGAAATCTCCGATGGTCACATCACCCTGGCGGGATCTGACAGTGAACTGACAGCCTGTGCAGGAAGGACGAATCATAAGATTTTTGAGATATGCCTTCAAATAGGGATCGGCATCATTTCGGTGGTATTCCCTGCCGTTTTCAAACTTTGCAGAAATCGCCGTCGTCCAGCCGAATACCTTCTTGTCACGGAAGGTCAGCTCTGTCACACGGCTGCCCTTCAATGCAGAAAGCTCATCAAGATATTTCGCAAAGACTGCCGGCGATGCAATGCCATGGCAGATGAGATCCGCAAGGATCAGATTGGGGTAGTCCTTTTTCAAATACATCCGCAGTCCTGCAACATGGCAGGGACAGCCCGTGAACAGAAGAGGCTTGTCCGGATGCTCCGTCAGGAACTGTTTTGTCTGTTTGTAAATATCCCCCATGCGACTCTGGGTATATTTAGAATGACGCAGCTTCGGAAGATCTTCTGCATCTGTAATAAGAATGTGCTGCGCTTCAAGCGAATCAGAATACGCACACCCGACCACAGCACCGCCCTGATCAAGCACATACTGTGCCATCAGACCAAACATACCGCCGGAAGAGCTGTCCTCACGAATGGAATTTTCCGCCATCATCGCATAGCAGAGAGGATCTTCGGTATTGCCGCTTGCAGGATTTTCACAGGCGGCACATACAGTGCGGCAAAAGCCACAGTCCGTACACTTTTCACCATCTACTACAGGATAGGGAAAACCCTCACTGTCCGGCTGCATGGTGATAGCAGAAACCGGACAGCTATTGCTGCATACGCTGCATCCAGTGCAGCGAAGCTTGGTTACATTTGCAATGGAATTTGTCATGAATACCTCCTTACAGGGGGTCAGCTGCGGTGCAGCAGCTGCTTGAGTTTACGCACCGGTGCAGTCAGTGCCATACCAAGACGATGGGAAAATGCAGCTCTTGTTGCATCAAGTGATGCGATATACATATCACGCTCTCGTCTTGCATCGTCGCGTTCTCTTGTCAGATTCTGGATCTGTGTTTCCTTTTCCTGAAGCAGTGCATCAAGAGAACTGCCATTGTTCGCAGAGGAAACAGTCCCAGCATTCAGATAGCTGAAGTAGAACTGGTCAAGCGCAGCAATGACCGTATTGATATCAAAGTCCGTATTGTTCAGCATTTCAAAATTCAGACAGCCGCACGCTGCAAGATAGTGAACCAGAGTCTCACTGCTTCCCTCTCGAACGGACTGTGCTGCAATGGGAGTAAATTCCTTAAGCAGACGTTCTGCAGTAATGCGGTGGAGCTTTGTATAGCCATGTTCAGCGGTGAATTTCAGATTGTCACGCAAGCCACGGAGCAATCCCTCCACCTTCTCCGGATTCCAGCCGACCGGCTGGTAGCAGGCACGATAACCATAAGTCTGCATGGGAAGTGCATAGAATTTTCCGGCAC
>JAZQAA010000314.1:0-3625 GCA_045544975.1 Oscillospiraceae bacterium
AGAAACAAGTCCTATGTCAACATCGGCGGCGTTTCCATGGGTATTGCAGGTTGTCAGTGCAATCCTGATTTCTTCCAGAACTATCTGGGTATGCGCACAGAATGGGTGGATATGTCCGAGGTTCTGCGCCGCATCAATCTGGAAATCTACGATCATGCTGAATTCGAGAAGGCTTACAAGAGGACAATGGACAACTGCCCGATGGGCTTCGATGTCAATGAGGAACCCCTCTCCGCGGAACATCAGGAAGAGAACTGGGAATTCTGCGTCAAGATGACACTGATCCTCAAGGACATCCTCTTTGGCAATCCTGCGCTTGCAGATATGAACTGGCTCGAAGAGAGCCGCGGCAGAAACGGCATCATGGGCGGTTTCCAGGGACAGAGACAGTGGACGGACTGGCTGCCGAACGGCGACTTCTCCGAGGCAATTCTCAACTCCACCTTTGACTGGAACGGCAAGAAGCAGCCGACTATTTTCGCAACAGAGAACGATTGTCTCAATGGCACAGCAATGCTTTTCGGTCATCTCCTTTCCAATCGTGCAAGCGTATTCGCAGATGTCCGCACCTACTGGAGTCCCGAGGCTGTGGAGCGCGTGACTGGCGTGAAGCCCGCAGGTCTTGCAGAGAACGGCTTTATCCATCTGATCAATTCCGGCTCTGCAGCACTCGATGCAACCGGCTTGGCAAAGGACGAGAACGGCAACGCTGTGATGAAGCAGTGGTGGGATATGACACAGGAGGATATCGACGCGATCACGGACAAGGTGGACTGGTGTCCGGCAAACCTCGGTTATTTCAGAGGCGGCGGTTTCTCCTCGCACTTCCGCACACAGGCGGAGATGCCGGTGACCATGATGCGCGTGAACATCATTAACGGCAAGCAGCCTGTACTGCAGATCGCAGAGGGCTGGACGACCGTTCTTCCGGACGGCGTACACGAGGTACTCGACAAGAGAACTGACCCGACCTGGCCGACCACATGGTTTGTTCCGCGTCTGACTGGCAAGGATGCATTCAAGGATGTGTACAGCGTGATGGCAAACTGGGGTGCAAACCACGGTTCCCTGACCTATGGACATATCGGCAAGGATCTGATCACACTGGCATCCATGCTGCGCATTCCGGTTTCCATGCACAATATAGAGGATGAGGACATCTATCGTCCCCACGCATGGTCCGCATTCGGCACCAAGGAGCTGGAAGGTGCAGACTACCGTGCTTGTGAGGCGTATGGAGCGCTGTATAAATAAGCTTTGATGCACAATCCCTCCTGACAGCTGTCGGGAGGGATTTTCTTGACAATATGGGAAATCGGATGTATAATACAGGTAACTGATTCAGAAAGGTATACTATTATGATAAAACACGAAATAGGATCTAAAACACCCTCATATGCCGCAATCATCTTCCGCCACACATGGTACCGTTTTGCACTGATGCTCCCATGCTTTGCATATGGGATCCTGTTCATTATCCGGCTTTGCAAAGATCCGAATGTCGATGTTCTCTACTCCGGTTTCTGGTTCATCATCGCCATCAACATTGCGGCACTGATCTGTCTGGCGTATACGATCCGCTACTTCAAACACCTGCACACGCTCCAAAAATCCTATGAAGAACCGATGAACGAAGTGCTCGCATCCTGCGGAAAAGTCATTGCCGGACGACATTATTTCTATCCGCTGTTCCTGCTCACCTTTGAAAAGCCTGCAAAGATTGATTATAAGGACATTATCAGAATCAATGCCTACAGCTGCAGCAATCCAAAGTCACACCGGAAATATTTCTATATCCACATCTACACAAATAATGGGAAGCGTTATGTGCTGAAAAGCTTCCACACGCATTTCATAGATTTCACATGGAATGAAAATGCGGATGGATTTACAAACTGGAATGATTCCGTCAATCTGCTGCTGCAGTTTTCGCACAATGCAAAGTTCAGCCCCCATTCTCCGGAGCATGATGCAATACAGCAGTTTTTCAAAAACAGAAAGCGATCCAGAAAAAAATAAGGAGGGATCTCCATGCTTTCCATGCTTTTTCGCATTCGCGGCAGACATCCAGAGCTCACCATGCTCATCACCGTCATCCTGCTCTGTCTCTTCGGGCTCTGGAAGCTGCGCAATTTCCTCTGGCGACGCAGGCATTGTGAGATTGTCACAGGCACTATCCTCAAAGCCGAGGAGATCGGCAGGACGGTCGATTTTGTCCGCTACCGCCTGACCATCGAGTACACGGACTCTAACGGTGAAACAGAAACCGTGCAGCTCCTTACCTGTAACGGCGAAGCGGCATCGGCGGAAACCGCAGAGCTCTCCATCATCAGCCGTGCCCACCTGCGAAAAGGGCGGGGTTACCAGTCCCTTATGCCGGATGAACGCGTACAGCTTCGGATGAACAAGAAAACGCGCTCCCAGCTCGAACAAATCAACCGGACTACAGAGGATCTTGATCTTACCGACCGCCGATGGAACCTCTTGAACCTGCTCCTCTGCCCGGCGCTCTATGTGGAGCGCGCACGCTTTGCCGAACCTAAGGCGCATCGGGAACCGAAGAAACAAAGTCCTCTGACAAAGCTGCTGATGGATTTGCTGATCTTCATCGTGCTTTTGATCATCGGCATCTTCGCGCTGTTCTATCTGATGGGCAGCACGGAAGGGATTCTTTGAAATCATAAACGAAGCACATAGCGCATAGAATGGCAGTACAGGTTGTACTGCCATTTTTTTATCACCGGAGGTCGCCTTATGCGGAGAAATATTTGGAAGGATACACTGCTGCTCACCGTCATTCAGATGGCGCTCGATGGGATTGCGCTCCTGCTCAATGTTTATATGACCAGTACGCTCGGAACGGAAGCCATTGGAATTCTGTCGCTGACTGGCTCATTTTTCGGACTCAGCTCCGTCATGGCAAGCGGTAATGTTTTCCTCTGCGCCAGCCGTTTTCTGTCCGAAGAGCTTGGCAGAAAGGAACGAAACCCCGGCAAGGTGCTCCTGTACTGCATGGGCGTCAGCCTTTCTCTGAGCTGCATCGTTGCACTCGTCATCTTCTGTTTTGCGCCGCTTTTCAGCAGGCTGTATTTCCAGAGCGATGCACTCGCCTCCCCCATCCGCTTGATGGCGGTGTCCCTTCCCTTGATCACCATCTCCTCCTGCATGAGGGGGTATTTCAATGCCTGCTGCCATGCAGGCATCTGCGCTGCATCCGACACCATCGGATTTCTCACGCGCTGTGTTCTGATGGCTGGCATTGTCCATAGGTTTACGCCGGTCAGCAGCAGCGGCATCTGCACGATGACAGCGGTCTGCACAATCGCAGGCACGCTTGCATCGCTTCTGTTCCTGCTATGGAAGTTCCGCAGGCACAGGGAAATGAAAACCGGAAACTGCGCACTTTCTCTTCGTCAATACATGGGGCTTGCCATTCCCGTCATGGCGGGCAGTGCGCTTTCGTCATTCTTAAGCTCTGCCAATGATGCGCTTGTTCCAATGACACTGCGGCAGGCTGGCAATTCCGTTTCCGAGGCACTCAGCCAATTTGGCATTTTTGAGGCAATCGTGATTCCGGTGCTCTTCTTCCCCTCCACCATCCTCTGAAGTCGGATCGTAGCCATGT
>JAZQAA010000315.1:0-2128 GCA_045544975.1 Oscillospiraceae bacterium
CATGCTGGAGGATATTCTGGATGTCACCTACGGCTGCATAGTCTATCAGGAGCAGGTCATGCAGATCTGCCGCAAACTTGCAGGCTATTCCTATGGCAGAGCTGACCTTGTCCGTCGTGCCATGGCAAAGAAAAAACACGAAGCGATGGAACAGGAACGCCAGGTCTTTCTCTACGGCTCCGGCAAGGACGACGGCTGCATCGGCGCCATCGCCAACGGTGTGCCGAAGGAGATTGCAGAGCAGATTTTTGACCAGATGGAAAGCTTTGCTTCCTATGCCTTCAATAAATCCCATGCAGCTGCCTATGCGCTGCTTGCCTACCAGACCGCCTATCTCAAATGCAGGCATTTTCCGGAATATATGGCTGCACTCATGACGAGTGTGATCTCGGATTCCCCGAAGCTCCTGAGCTATCTGGAGGAATGTAAAAATGCCGGTATTGAGATATGTCCTCCGGATGTGAATACGGGTGAGTGGAGCTTTGCCTATAAAAACGGGAAAATGATGTTCGGACTCCTTGCCATCCGCGGAATCGGCAAAGGGCTGATTGATAAAATGGTGACGGAGCGGAGCCAAAACGGTCGTTTTACGGGCTTTGTCAGCTTCTGCCGCCGGATGTCCGCACACGGCATGAACAAGCGCGCTCTCGAAGCGCTGATTCAGTCCGGTGCACTCGATCACCTTGACTGCAACCGCCATCAGATGATGGTTGCCTATGAGCATATTATGGATATTGTAGGAAGCTCGCAGGATCAGGTGCTTGAGGGGCAGATGAGCCTTTTTGGTGAAACGGACAGTGCGCAGGCACAGGATATTTCTATGCCGCCCCTTCCGGATTACGATATTATGCAGAAGCTGCAGATGGAAAAACAGGCAATGGGACTCTATATTTCCGGTCATCCGATGGAAAGTGTGCAGTATCTTCGCTCCCTGCTCCGGACAAGAACACTGGCATCGCTTTGCGACGAGGAGGAATTCCACAGGAATCCGCCGCTTGTTCAGGTGTTCTGCACTGTTCAGAACCTGAAAAAGCATCGAACCAAAAACGGCGAAGAAATGTGCTTTCTGACCATTGAGGATGAGACTGGAGAGATGGATGCGGTTGTCTTTCCGCGGCTGTATGCCGTGGCGTCACAACGGCTTGTGAAAAATCGGATTCTGTTTCTGACAGGAAAGCTTTCCTGGAAGGATGAAACTGTCAGTCTGCTCTGTGAGAGCGTCCGCGAACAGTCGGAATTCCCTGCAATGCTCGGCAAGATGCAGCTGTGCCTGAAGCTGACACAGGAGGAGCTTTTGAAAGTACAGAAGCTTGAACCAGTCTGTGAGCAGTACCCCGGTGATACGGAGCTGATTCTGTTTTTAATGGATGAAAAGAAGTACATTCAGCCCCGCCGGCCACTGCGGATACAGATCACGCAGCAAAGCTTCCAGGCGGTTTGTCGTGTTTTCTCAAGTGAACAGATTGGCTGTATTCCGCGGTTAAAACGGAATTGATATCGTTTTTGAACAAAAGTGGGAGAAAAACAAAAAAGGACTTGACATCAGGAACTAAATGTTGTAAAATAGAAAGGTAAGAAGAATTTTTGCAAATGCAGAATGGAGAATAGATGTTATGAAAAAAATCGGTGTTTTGACAAGCGGCGGCGACGCTCCGGGCATGAATGCTGCAGTAAGAGCAGTCACTCGTGCGGCACTTTCCAAGGGTATGGAGGTTGTTGGTATTCAGAGAGGCTATGTGGGTCTTCTGAACCGTGAGTTTATTGATATGAATGCAAGAAGCGTTTCCGGTATCATTCAGAGAGGCGGTACTGCGCTCTATACAGCACGCTGCCCCGAATTCCGCAATATGGACGGCGTTCTTAAGGGTAAGGCTGTCTGCGAGGAAATCGGTCTTGAGGGTCTGGTTGTCATCGGCGGCGACGGTTCCTTCAGAGGTGCTGGTGACCTGTCTTCTGTAGGCATTCCCTGTATCGGTATTCCCGGCACAATTGATAACGATATCCAGTGCACTGAATATACAATCGGTTATGACACAGCAATGAACACTGCTATGGAAATGATCGACAAGCTGCGTGATACCACACAGTCCCATGCTCGCTGCTCCGTTGTTGAGGTAATGGGCAGAAA
>JAZQAA010000316.1:0-3247 GCA_045544975.1 Oscillospiraceae bacterium
TAAGCTTTGCGCCCCTTGCCGAAGGCAAAGGCGCATTGCGGTCGGGTGATCCAAAGGCGTATCCTTCTAAGAATCCTCGCCAGCGGGGGCTCCCCGCAGTCCTTGTCAGCGCGGACTCCGCGCCTTTGCCGGCGGTCTCTAAGCAAACTAAGCTTTGCGCCCCTTGCCGAAGGCAAAGGCGCATTGCGGTCGGGTGATCCAAAGGCGTATCCTTCTAAGAATCCTCGCCAGCGGGGGCTCCCCGCAATCCTTGTCGGCGCGGACTCCGCGCCCGCTCTCCTCCACCAGCCTTGGGGGCTTTGCTTCGCTCGCCCCCAAACCCCACCTAAGGGAGGGGCTTCCGGCCAAGGGGACGAGCTGATGCCGTCCCCTGTTAACCCTTCGGTGCGAGGGATGGGATTCGACATCCGAAAAAACAGCTTTACACCCTTCGCCGTCAGGTGTTGGGTGTATGCGGTCAGACGATGCAGGGGCGCCCCCTCCTAAGAATCCTTGTCAGCGCGGACTCTGCGCCTTTGCCGGCGGTCTCTAAATTACACTTAGCTTTGCGCCCCTTGCCGAAGGCAAAGGCGCATTGCGGTCGGGTGATCCAAAGGCGTATCCTTCTAAGAATCCTTGTCAGCGCGGACTCCGCGCATCAGGTGAGAGCAAGGTCAATATTGCCGGAGCTGACATCCGCTTTTGCACAGATAACCTCAATCTCCGCGCCGAGCCGGTATTCGGTGCCGGAACGCGTGTCCTTGATATACCAGCCCTCTTCAATCTCATACTCTCCCTCCGGCAGATCGCGGATGTGGAGCAGTCCCTCTGCAAGATTATCAAGCGTCACATACACGCCGAAATCCGTCACACTGGTGATAATGCCGTGGAAATGCTCGCCGATATGCGCGCGCATGAATTCCGCTGCATAGCAGTCGTCCGCATCGCGCTCCAGCTTGACAGCGCGCAGCTCACAGTCGGAGGAACGCGCAGCGGCGTTGACCGTGAACTTCCGGTAGCGTCTCTGCAGCCAGTCCTTTCCGGCACCTTCGAGGTAATCGCTCAGAATCCGATGCACCACAAGATCGGGATAGCGGCGAATGGGGGAAGTGAAATGACAGTAATCACGCAGCGCAAGCCCGAAATGTCCCAGCGGCTCCTCGCTGTATTTTGCCTTCGCCATCGCACGCAGAGTGAGAAGATTCAGCACCGGGAAAAACGCTTCTCCTCGTGCATTTTCAAGAATTCTCCGAATATCGCGCGGCTGAATTTCCGCATACTGCGGAACTGCCTGATTCAGGCGCGACAGGATTTCGCGCAGGGCATCCATGCGCTCCGGCGAGGGGGATTCGTGGACGCGGTAAACAAGGGGAATTTCCGCTTCCCTTGCAAGACGCGCAGCCGCTTCATTGGCGGCAAGCATACAAGCCTCAATGATGCACTCCGATCTGCCGCGTTCACGGGCAGCAAGTCCGACGCATTTTCCCTCTTCGTCCAGAAGCAGCGCCGTTTCGGTGCTTTCAAGCTCCGGTGCACCGCGCTCCTCACGGCGTTTTTCAAGAACCGCTGCAAGACGGTCAAGCTCTCCGAGCGCATCGTGCACGGGGGCGTATTTTTCCAATAAAGCCGCATCCGCGCTGCCATCGAGGATGGCGTTGCATTCGCTGTAAACGCCGCGCACACAGGAGCGGATGACGGACTTGACAAAGCGGAAATCGAGGAGATCGCCCTGTGCGGAAATCTGCATGATCGCCGAAAATGCGAGCCTGTCCTCACCTTCGTTCAAGGAACAGATCCCATTCGAGAGTGCCTTCGGCAGCATGGGAATGACCTTGTCCGCATAGTAGATGCTCGTGCCGCGCTCAAAGGCTTCCGCGTCAAGGCGGGAATTGGGGCGGACATAATGGGAAACATCCGCGATATGCACGGAAAGCTCCCAGCCGTCCGCCGTTTTCCGGATGGAAACAGCGTCATCCAGATCCTTGGAGGATGCGCCGTCAATTGTGAAAATCACTTCCTCGCGCAGATCTTCCCTGCCCTGCAGATCGAAGGGCGTGACGCCGACTGCGGCAGCCTTCTCCGCTTCGCGGAGAATTTCCGGGGAGAATTCCACCGGAATGCCGTCCGCCATGATACGGGCAGCCATGCAGTTTTCCGCACTGTCGGAGCTGCCGAAATTCAGGACAATCCTTACCTTGTGCTCCATGTGGCGCGTACCGCGGCTTGTCAGTTCAGCGAGCACCTTGTCCCCGATTTTGTAGGGAACGCTTCCCTTGTAATCAATATGCAGGGGGAGCGCAATGACCGTATCCGGCAGCAGACAGAGGCCGGATTCGTCCGTGCTCACGATGGTGCCGCTCAGGCGGCACTGGGGATTCTCCTCAAGAATGGACACAACCTGCGCATCCTTGCCGTTTTCATGCGTCGAGGGAATGGGCTTTGCCAGCACCTTGTCCCCGGGCATACTGCCCATGAGGAACTTGCCGGGTACGAAGTATTCCTCGCCCTGTTCATCACGGATAAAACCGAAGCTCCGGTTCAGACGGACAGTTTCGGCGGTAAAGCAGCCTGTGCGGTCTGCAAGGGCGTAGCCTGCACGGCGCTCGACAATTCTTCCCTCTTGCAGGAGCTTCTCGATGGCAGCCTGATAGGCGGCAGGATTGCGGCGGCTTCGGCATTTCTGGGAAAGCTCGGATGTGCCCATACGGCGCTTATGGCTCTGGGTAAGGGTTGCACGGATGCGGTTTTCGTAGTGGATAATTTCCTCCGGACGGATGGATTTTCTGCGCGGAGTGACGGACTGTCTGTGGGATTTCTTTGCTTTGTGATTTGCCATAGTATTCTCCTTTTTGTAGAAAAATGACCCTGCGTTCTGAAAGGAACTCAGGGTCAGGAAATATTATTCTGCGCTTGTTTCAGCATCGGTTGCTGCTTCTGTTGCAGCTTCAGTTGCTGCAGAAGTTGTATCTGCAACGGAGGAAGTCGGTGTTGTTGTAGAATCATCGGACTTCATCAGTGCGGAAACACAGGGAACCGCAATGCTGATAACGAAAATCAGAACAAATACCAGAATGCTCAGGTATTTTGTCAGCTTTGCGAGCATTGCCTCTCTGGTTCTGCCCTCATTCTTTCCATAGAAAGAATCATTGCTGCCGCCGCCGAGAGCGGAGGTCATATTCTGCTGGGTTTTGGTATCCTGCATCAGGCAAAGGATAACAACCAGCACGCTGAACAGCAGTATCAGTGCACCGCAGATAATTTCATAAAT
>JAZQAA010000317.1:0-4423 GCA_045544975.1 Oscillospiraceae bacterium
GCATGGAATATTCAGGGCGGTACACTCGTATATAAGGAATCCCTCAAGACCCTCCCCACTGTTGTACAGCAGGCGGCGGCATCCGGTCTTGCAAGAGCCGGCGTTGCGATGGCAGCTGCTGTGTTCATGCTGATTCCGCCAATTGTCATTTTCATGCTTGCCCAGAAGAATGTCATCGAAACGATGGCGCATTCCGGTATCAAGGATTAAGAAAGGGTGGTACATATGAAGCAAAATTTGAAAAAGCTTGCTGTCATCGCCCTTGCAGGACTGATGTCAGCGACATTCTGCCTGAGTCTGACCGCATCTGCGGATGAGCATTATGATGTCTACAACTACGACCGCTGGAAGGAATCCATTCCCTCACAGGCAGGTTATCTTGCAACCCGCTCTGTCAGCGGTGAGGATCTCGGCGTCGGTGATTTCTCCGAACCGAGCGACCTCTTCCGTGACGCCTATGACCAGTTCTTCATTGTCGATACCAAGAACAACCGCATCGTTGTCACTGACAGCGAACTCGAAGAGGTTGTTATGGTCATGGACGAATTCTATTACGAGGACGGTACTGTGACAACATTGAAGGGCCCGGAGGGTATCTATGTTGCACCAGAAACCGATCTGATCTACATTGCGGATTACAATAATTCCCGTGTGCTTGTCTGCGATTATGACGCGAATATCAAGCTTGAAATCACCAAGCCCACCGCGGAGATGTTCTCCCAGGAGCTGACCTTCATGCCCCAGCGCGTGCTGGCAGACAAGGCAGGCAATGTTTACATCGTACTTGGCAATATCACCACTGGTGCCGCAATGTTCAACAGCAAAGGCGAGTTCCAGGGTTACTATGGTGCCAATACTGTAGAGCAGACCTCTGAGGTTATCGCGAACTATTTCTGGAAGCTCATTTCCACAGAGGAAATGCGTTCCAAGAGTTCCAGAACTGTACCGACCGGTATTACAAGCTTCGATCTGGATGATGAGGGCTTTATCTACACCTGCACCCAGTCCGTTTCCCAGAAGACGGATACTGTCAAGAAGCTCAATCCTGCCGGCAATAACCTGTTCTCCGGAATGCAGACCACATGGGGCGATATCGACTCCATCTGGGATACCAACACCAATAAGAACTATCAGTCCATGATCTGTGATATCGAGATCTCCGATGACGAGAACATCAACTGCCTTGACCTGACTTCCGGCAAGGTGTTCCAGTATGATAAGGACGGTCACCTGCTGTTTATCTTTGGCAGCTCCTCCGATCAGCTGGGCGGCTTTACAGAAGTTGCTGCGCTCGAGTCCATCGACAGCCGTGTGCTGGTGCTCGATACCAGAAAGAATTACATCACAGTGTTTGAGGAAACCGATTTCGGCAGCATCGTGCATGAGGCAACCGATCTCTACAATGCCGGCTTCTATGAGCAGGCACTCGTACCGTGGTATGAAGTTCTGCAGTATGACGGCAACTACCAGAGAGCGTTCCTCGGCGTCTCCGCAGCGCTTCTCGTTGAGGGGGATTACGAAGGCTCCATGAAGTATGCAAAGCTTGCGGATTCTTCCTATTACTACAACCGTGCATTTGAGGGGTATCGCTCCGAATTCCTCAGCGCACATATTGATACGATTGTGACAGTGATCGTTGTACTGGTCATTGCCTATTTCGGATTCCGTTTCTGGCGCAGAAGAAAAGCCCGCCAGAACAAGCAAAAGGAGGCGTAACGGATTATGATGGATTTAACAAATCGACAGTGGGTGAAACACGCTGTTACGCATCCCTTTGAAGGCTATGAGGATATGCGCTGGAAAAAGGCAGGCTCCATCAAATATGCCATTGTCATCGTCCTGCTCTGGTTCATTGCCTCGATCTTCTACAACCGTCTCTATGGCTTCCAGTTCTACACGGAGCCGGATAAGATGTTCAACATCATTCCCTACATTGTGCAGACCATTGTCCTGTTCATTACTTGGGTTGTGGGCAACTGGGCAATCTGTACGCTGCTCGATGGTGAGGGTAATATGAAGAATATCTTCATCTACAGCGCCTATGCTCTGATTCCCTATGTAGCAAGCATCTACATTGAAGTGTTCCTGTCCCATTTCCTGATCCGGGATGAGTTCATTTTCATGCAGGCAATCAGCTACATCGGACTCGGCTGGAGCGTTGTGCTGGTGTTCTCCGCCATCAAGGCTGTGCATCAGTATACGCTGACGAAAACAGTGTTTGCAATCATTCTGACAATCGCAGCAATGCTGATTATGCTGTTCCTGCTTGTTCTGCTTCTGTCCTTGTTCCAGCAGGTATATGTATTTGTATATTCCGTATACACAGAGATTGCATACCGACTGAAGGTTTAAGATAGGCGGTGAAAGTATGCAGATCATCAAAAGAAAACAAATCCTGACTTGTTTGCTGGCTGCGGCACTTGCACTGCCGCTCAACAGCATCACTGTTAATTCAGAAGGGGAGGAGAACCTTTCCGCTGAAACGACGGAGGATGCTGCGGATTCCACCGGCGAAGACGCAAACAATGTCATTGAAGAAGAATACGAAGAATTCGATGTCAGCCCCGAAGAGGTCGAGAAGTATATGACTCCTGTCGGCGAGGTGGACGGCTATGCTGTGTACCTGCGTCCGGAGAATTACAAGGATCTCATTGCTGCGGATTATCCGGAGACCGAAGAGGAATCCGAGGATGAGGACGCAGAGGATGCAGATGATATCGAGAAGAAATTCAAGAATGCGGAAACAGCAATCATTGATACAGCAACAGGCGAAGTAGTGGCTGTCTTTGAGGAGATTGCCAAGAATGACGAGAGCGTTGTCTATTTCAGCTCTGCCGGCAGATACCTGCTCCACCTGAATGCGGATCAGACCAAGGCAACACAGCTTCGTTACCGCGTTTCCACAGTTGACAGCCCCTATCTCTTCCTGACAAAGGATCAGCAGACCCTGGAGCTGTACAGCACGGATTATAAGGAAGTGCGCGCTGTGATGTCCCTCGATGAAGAGGACGGCAAGCAGTGCAGCTACCGCAGCGCTGACGGTGCCTACTGGGCACTGCTCAATGCCGACAAGAACCAGGCATGGTCCTGCGTCAAGCAGGTTGCTGAAAACGATAAGATGAAGCTCTATGCCGATGAGGATAATGCAATTCTTGCACTCGAAAACAAGGAAAACGGCTACATCTGGTGGTCATCCCCCCTCGGTGCAAATCGCGATACCCGTGCAACAACCACCCTCGTCAGCGATCTGCGGTCATCCGTTGTCCTGACTTACGGCGACAGAGAGAGCTTCGGTATCACCAATCAGAGAAGTGCAAACGCTGCAACGCTGCAGATGAAGGAAATCACAAACGGCGTTGAAATTAGCTATAACTTCACCAAATCCGGTATTACAATTCCGGTATGCTATACGCTCGCAGAGGATTACATGGAAGCCAGCGTCAATACGGCGAACATCAAGGAAACCAAGCAGGAGGAAGGCATTGTTGCCACCCAGCTGACCGTTCTTGGAAGCTTTGGTGCTGCCGATTCTGATGAAGATGGCTACTTCGTCCTCCCCGATGGATGCGGTGCGCTTGTCAATTTCAATAACGGCAAGGAAACTGCAAAGAGCTATTCCCAGAAGGTTTACGGCCGTGATATCACCATTGTTCCGACAACCAAGCCCGAGGTGACGGAGGGCGTGCATCTGCCCCTGTACGGTATTGTCAAGGAACAGAATGCGATGGCGGTTGTCATTGATGAAGGCGACAGCAATGCAACACTGAATACCAGCGTCAGCGGTCAGTCCCTGAGCAGCTATAATATCTGCAGCTTCAATTTCATGCTGCGCGGATCCGATACCTACTATATGTCCGGTGATGCCGGCAACCTGACCGTGTTTGAAAAGGGCGAGATCAAGATGCCGAGCATCAAGTTGCGGTACTATCCCATCTCCGGTGATGCAGTGGATTATGTGGATATTGCAGAAACCTACCGCAATTACCTGCTCAGCGACGGCGGCGTGACTGCCAAGGCTGAGGCAAACTCGACAGAAATGTATGTGGATTTCTACGGCGGCACGATGAAGGCACAGTCCATTCTTGGTATTCCGGTTAGTCTCAAGACTTCCATGACAAGCTACAGTGAAGCCCAGAATATTGTGGAATCCCTCACAGAGCTTGGCGTGGATGACATGGTTGTTGTTTACAACAACTGGACAAATGAGGGTATCTCCGGCAAGGTGGACAATAAGGCAAAGCCCTCCGGTACACTCGGCGGCAAGGGTGATTTCAATGACCTGACAGATTACCTGACGGAACATGGCTACGCATTCTATCCCTCTGTAGAAAATGTTACCTTCAAGTCCGGCAACGGCTACTATAGCTTTACCGATACTGCCATCCGCATTTCGGGTGCGTATTCCAGACAGGCACAGTATACG
>JAZQAA010000318.1:0-8456 GCA_045544975.1 Oscillospiraceae bacterium
CAATTGATGATGTTAATATAGCAGTAAATTCAGCAATGAAGCTGGGCAACTATTTTGACAGCTGCGGACACAAGGAAATTCCCATTATTGTACGAATGGATTCCGACAGACGGCTTGCAAAATATATCAATAGAGATGATAATTCTTTTGCAGGAGTGCGAATTATTGACGACAAGAGCAGCGTTCTCTCACTTGATATGATCCTCAATGAAACAATTGATACAAAGGCCAAAAAATTTAATCACACATACAACAATATTCAGATTGTTGCCCAGAATGCTGATAATAATGCGCATACTGTCACTGAAAAAAACATCGAAGAAGAATGGAACAGCATCAGTATGTATAAGCGTTCTTCCAGCAAGGCAGCTGCTTATCATGAAGAAGTAAAACAGGTGATCCTTCGCAAGCTTGCTGAAGAAAATTCAGTACAGCTTGAGGAAAAGATCAATGAGCTTGTTGGTACGAATGGAAGTCTGTTCCGGTACAATGGTTCAGCGTGGGAAATGTCCGGTTCTGAAGAGGATTGCATAAATGCGATTAAAACAGATGAATTTGCTTATTCACTCGCTTCCCTTGAGCACAGAAGATGGTGTTATTATATGGCTTCAGTAGGCTGGCGTAAGGGTGAAAGAAGTGAGAGGTTCAAGCAGAATCCCTGCATGGTAACGCAGGACGAGCTGGTCAAAACCCATTACGATATGTGCAAGTATGATCTTATGTCGATTATGGCATACTACAAGGAAAAGAAGGAGAATAAAAATGTCTGATATTTTTGATAGAATTAAACCTTGTGATATGAATAGGGATTTTGTTTTCGTGAGCTACAGCAAAAAGGACAAGGACATTGTGTACCCGTTGGTTGTAAAGCTTCAGGAAAAGGGCTGTAATATCTGGATCGATAAAGAATTGAAGCGCGCAATTGGAGTGAATTGGCAAAAACACGCTTTAGATGCAATCGCTGACGAAAAATGTATAGCAATCCTGTTTATGACAAGCAAAAATTCGCTTACAAGTGCTCCTGTATTTGCAGAACTCGTGTGGGCTCGAAGAGGGCGCAAAGTTGTGCGCAACAGTCTTTCTGGTGAACCAAAGCGTATTATCCCAATCAATGTTGATGAAAAATGGAGTCCGTCTATAAAGGGAATCAGCAATTGGATCAAAGAGGAGGTTCGTTTCGATAAAACAGAACTTGAAGAATCAGACTATAACTGTTTGAATGGCATTCACAAAAGTATTGAGATGTATTACAATGCCGAAAGCAACGACCGACTGGAAAGAAAAGGTGAAATTGCTCCTGTAATATATGAGGAAATACTGGAAGAATTGGGTGGTAATAATATAACATTTGCTAATGCAGATGAAATCCAGACGATTCTTGACAATGTAGAAAGTTCTGTATATGTAGAAGGACCTTCTGCTTTGGAAGCAACATCCCGTGTAGAAAAGAGCGATACAGCTGTGAATACTGAAGCTGAAAAAGCTGAAATTTCCGCAAATCCCGCTCCGGAAGCAGGATACTACACAGAAAATAATGATTCCACTATTGATTCGGATGTGAATGAACCCGAAACTTCGGATCATGGCGAAGCGGTAAATGACAAGAAAAAGAAGCACAGTACGCTTACCGGTGATGTTACATATACGCTTTACGGAAAAGAATATACCGAAAATCAGTCCACCATGATGCTGCGTGTCTTTGCGCAGGTTCTTAAACACCATGAAGAAATTGTTCCCACTCTCTGTAACTATAAGGGAATGAACTGTGTTTCCAGGACTAACTATGAACTCAAGGAAAACAGGGAGGATATGCCTTCCTATTTCAGAGTGTGCAAGAATTTTGAGTATTCTACAGGCAACATTTGCGTAGGAACAGCGTATAGTTTCCAAGACAAGTGTAAAAAAATCGCATTGCTTTTGAATATCTGCGGCGAGAGTAATGATATCCTCGTTTCAGATCAAATCGAACTTCCTGCAATCAAGACGAAAAGTGTTCTTTTCGATGAAAGCACCAGTACTGCAGCAAGAGGAAACGGTATAACCTTTACCGTTTATGGCGAAAGTTTCACAACAAGTCAGGCAGACATGATGAAAATAATCTGCAAGAAGATTCTCGAAAAGCATCCCGAAAAAATTGAACAGGCTGCCGAAGGAACTTTGTTTATCAGTCTTACTGATTACAGAGATGTCCCCGCAGAAGAACGTCCTGTATATTTCAGATCCTTAAGCGTATTCGAAATTGGAGGCCGTCTTGTATCTGTCGGAACCACCTTCAACAAGCAGTCAAAAATAAATGAAATCGGCAGACTCCTTGAAGTATGTGGAGAAAATGGAAGCGTTACGATTAAAGGTGAAACAATCAATACCCGAAAAAAGGAAAGAGCAAGTACGTTTAATGCCACGGATTTTTTTGATTAATTGATTTCCTGCGTTAAAAAAGTTTTTCTCCATCCAATAGCTATCACTTTCAAGCCATAATACCAACTCAAAATTGTGCGCTATAGACTGATTTGTGTGCTGTAAGCTATTGAAATCGGCGGAATCATCGCTATTGATAGTTTTGAAATTGGAAGGCTTTGATCTGAGTCGGTTCACCTTGACAGGCCGGCACCCCTGATGATGGACGCGTTATGAGAGTTTCCGAGAAATCGGGAACTCTTTTTCTTTTTTCTTGCAAAGCACAGGAGAATCTGTTATAATATGTATATAAGTAAAGGCGGTGATTGGGATGAAGGTGAAAAGGAAAAGAATTCTCTTCTGGGCAGGGCTTGCGGTCATGCTCATGGGGCTGTCGGTGCTTGTAGTATTCGGTTTCCGGCGTCTTTGCAGCGAGCTTGAAAAGCGGCGGCTCCTGCGCGAGTGCATTGTACTGGAGATTCCCGATCTTGCGATCAAGGCGCCCGTCATGGACGGTACGGAGCACGAGGTGCTGTCCGTTGCGGCAGGGCATTTCCCCGGAACGGGGGCGCTCGGAGAGGGGAATTATTGCATTGCCGGACACAATAGTACCATCTACGCGGAAATTTTCAATGAGATGAAGCATATTGAAGAGGGCATGGAGATGCACCTCTATGATAATGATGAAAAACGGACGAAATACACCTATATCGTAACGGAGGATTTTATTGTCAATCCCGATGAGACATGGGTGCTCGACGATTTCGGAGATGACAGACTGACCATCGTCACCTGCACGGATGACGGAACGCAGAGACAGATTGTGGTGGGTCTGCTGAGGGATGAATGATGCCGTTCCCTTTTGGGGAACGGCTTTTTCTTTGGCTGCCCCTCAAAAACGACGAAAACAATTGACAGAATGTGGAATTTATGCTATACTATTCACAAAGATAAAATGCGGCGCATTGCGCATGGAGGGGAATATATGAAACATAGAATACACGCACTGACAGCGGCGGCGGCAGTTCTGCTGGCGGCACTGCCCTCGGTTCCGATGGATACCATTGCAGCTGACAGCGATGTTTACATAACAGAAGTATGCACGCAGAATAAAGCGTCCCTGACGGACAGCTACGGAAAGGCCTCTGACTGGATCGAATTCTACAATGCTTCCGCGGAGACGGTGGATCTTTCCGGCTGGGTACTTGCGGATTCCGGCTCAGAATGGACATTTCCGGATGGAGCCGAGATTCCGGCAGGGGAGTACCTCATTGTATTTGCAAGCAAATCCGATTCGACGGCGACGGAGTACCACACGAGCTTTGGCTTAAGCAAAAGCGGTGAAACCCTGACCCTGTCCGATGCAGCCGGAGGTGTTCTGCAGATGGTGACGGTCCCTGCGCTTGCGGAGGATCGCACCTACGGAATGCTGCCCGATGCTTCCGGTTGGGCAGAGATGGAGGCTTCCCCCGGAGCTGAGAATTACACTTCCGTTGCTGCACCGCAGTTCTCGCTGGTATCCGGCTTCTATGATTCGGCGGATACCAATATTCTGGAGCTTTCCGCAGCAGGGGAGATCTATTTTACAGTGGACGGCAGCGACCCGACGACTTCTTCTACGGCTGTCCTTTACGACGGTGCTCTGACCCTGTATGACCGTTCAACGGAAGCCAATATCTGGAGCAACTACCAGTATGAATACAATAGCCCCTATTCCATCACTATTAAAACCCAGTACCGTGCACCCGCCTATCCGATTGAAAAGGCGAATGTCATCCGTGCAGCCGCAAAGAGCGGCGACAGCTGGAGCGATGTGGTCACGAATACCTACTTCGTGATGGACAGTGAGCGAATTGCCTATTATGCGGATATTCCGATTATTTCCCTTGTCACGGACGGTGAGAATCTCTTCAATAAGGACACCGGAATCTATGTAGTCGGACAGCAGTACATCGACTGGGTGAACAGCAGCAGCTATGACCCGAACAAGAGTGAGTGGGATTCCGACAATATCACCAATTTCTTCAGCACCGGCAGGGAATGGGAGCGCGAGGCAACCATCTCGCTGTTCGATGGCGGTGCACTTGCCTTCTCGCAGGATTTCGGCATCCGGATTAAGGGCGCATCCACGCGCAATTCCGCAATGAAGAGCTTCAATATTTACGCCAGAAGCGAGTACGGGGATTCCAAGCTCAACTATAGCTTGATTCCGGATAATACGGCGCTTGATAACGGCAAGGACATCAAGACCTACGATTCCTTCTCCATCCGCGCCAACGGCTGGGTGGATCGCATCCGCGATGCCATTGTGCAGGAGCCGCTCAAAATGCTCCCGAATATGCCGACCCTTGACAGAACCAAGTCCATTGTGTTCATCAACGGCGAATACTGGGGTCTGTATGATCTTTCCGAGAAGTTCTCCGACGACTATTTTGAGAGCAATTACGGCATCCCGAAGGAGGATGTTGCCTTCCTCAAGGATGGCGAGCTGGAAGCCGGCACCGAAGCGGATGTGTCCGATTTTGATGATATTATCAGCTTTGCAGAGGACAATGACATGACCATTGCCGCAAACTACGAAGCATTCGCTGCCGAAGTGGATGTGGAAACTATGGTTGACCATTTCGCGCTCTGCCTGTACACGGGAATGTGGGACTGGCCGAACCATAACTATGTTGTCTGGAGATCCAACGGCGCGGTGATCGAGGGCAATCCCTATTCGGACGGAAAATGGAGATTCGGAACCTTTGACTTCGACTATACCTCCGGCCTGAATTACGATAACGCCGACAGCTCGGCAAGCTTTGATGCATTTGCAAGACTTTCGGCAAGGGATTCCTATACGGCGGCGGCATTTTTCCAGCTGATGAAGAATCCGGAATTCCAGGCGCAGTTCATCAGACGGTACTGCGACTTTGCCAATATCATCTATGAACCGGAGAAAATGGCATCGACCGTCAATGCGCAGATTGACAGTATCATGCCCTATTTTGTCGATAGTCAGCTTCGCTGGAATTCTGTCAGCCAGCCGACGGATTCGTCCTATTCGAATGAACGCTACTATCTCACAAGCTGTATGCAGTCGATCAGTACCTTCTACGCGGACAGACCCAGGTATGCGCTTGAGCATATGCGCAATTACTTCGGCATCGAGGGTGCACTGACGGATCTGACGCTTTCCGTCAATGGAGAAGGCAGCCTGGTTGTCAATGACCTTGCACTTGACAGCCTGACGGATGCGCAGGTATGCCGTTATCCTGCAGGTACCATGGTGACCCTGCAGGCAGTTCCTGCCGAGGGATCGGTATTTACAGGCTGGAGCGGTGCGATTGAGAGTACGGAAGCGGAGCTGACAGTGACGCTGGAGACCGCCATGCAGCTGACCGCGAATTTCGATACAGCCGATTCACGCGGCGATGTCGACTGCGATGGAAGCATTACTGTGACTGATGCCATCCTTCTGCAGAAATGGCTGCTTAGCATTCCGGATACAGAGCTGCCCCTGTGGCAGAATGCGGATGTATGCGAGGATGGACGCATTGACAGCTTCGATCTGGCTGCGCTGAAGCAAATCCTGATTGCATGAGATCCCTGAAGTATACAACCGTCTCTCTATGATGCATAGGGGGACGGTTCCGTTGTTTTGCAACGATCCGTTGTTTTTAAAAGAAAAAACATTGCTTGCACTCAACGGTACGCTGTGTTATACTAAAAATGAAACGAGAAGAGAGAATGAAATAACAGAGGTGGAAGTCATATGGTTTCAGTATTCAGTCAGAAGCTTGCAGCCTTTAGAAAACGCTGCGGAATGACCCAGAGCCAGCTTGCGGCAAAGCTCAATGTCACACCGCAGGCAGTTTCCAAATGGGAGAATGGAAGCCTTCCGGACAGCGAATTTTTACCAAAGCTTGCGGAGATTCTCGGCGTCTCCATCGACAGCCTGTTCGGCGTGAAGCATGAGCAGGAGCTGCCCGATCTTGAAGAGCTGATTTTTAACCAGATTCACCGCACGCCGCAGAAGGAACGCCCCGACCTCATGATGCGCCTGTTCCATGCCATGATGAGCGCCTATCAGGATTTCCGGAGAACACGAAACAAATATCCGGAGGAGCTGGATCTGGTCACTTACGATGAGCTGAAAACCGACTATGAAATGGGAGTTGCCCGTCTGAACGATGACATGAAGTTTTTCAGTTATATGAAAATTCCGGAGAACGGCGTGAATTCCTATACAGAAGCAAGTGATGAGGTCGTCCGTCTATTTGAAATGCTGTGCGATAAGGATGCCATTCATGTGATTCATTATCTGGCAAGCGGAAACCGCAATCGTATGCTCTCGCTCGGCGTAATCTCGGAACATCTCGGCATACCGATGGAAAAGGTAGAAGCGATTATGGGAAGGCTTGACCACTTCGGCATTGTCTGGCGTATGTATGCGGAGCTTCCGGATGCATCGCCCCTTGTTTATGGATATTCCAATAGTCCGCTGCTGATCTATATATTGGTGCTTGCGCAGGCGCTATGCCAGTACATACAGAACACGGATGTCTATGTGGATACCTACAATACCGGTCCGTGCCGGATGAAAAAAGATACGGACAGCACTCCGGATCCGGAAGATCAGGGTGCTGATAAATAAATATTTAACGGAGGGAATTACCATGAAGAGAAGAACAGCCGCATCGCTGAAAAGAACCCTGACATTTCTGACAGCGATCACCGTCATGACAGCGTCAGTTTCTGCATCGGCAGGTACGATTGCAGCGGACACAGGTTATGACATGAACATCACCATTGATCTTGCGGGGGAGCATAAGGAAATCAGCCCGTATATCTATGGCATCAACCAGTACGGCAATCAGGAAAATTATAAGGATGTAACTGTCAATGCCGTTCGTCAGGGCGGTAACCGCATGACTGCGTATAACTGGGAAAACAACGCTTCCAATGCAGGTTCCGACTGGAAGTACAGCTCGGATAACAATCTGTCCACTTCGGACGATCCTGCGGATTGCGCACAGGTGCTTTCCAAGGAAGCCGAAACCTATGGCATCCCCTACAAACTCACAACCCTGCAGATGGCAGGCTATGTGGCTGCTGATAAGAATGGTGAGGTTGCGGAATCCGAAGCTGCGCCCTCCGACCGCTGGAACAAGGTGGAATTCGTCAAAGGCTCTGCCTTTGCAGAAACCCCCGACCTGACGGACGGCGTTGTCTATATGGATGAATATGTCAATTACATCATCAATACGCTTGGCGATTCCAGCAGTGCAACCGGTATCCAGGGCTACAGCCTTGACAATGAGCCGGTTCTGTGGAGCAACACACATCCCTACATTCATCCAGGACTCACAACCCATGCAGAACTGGCAGAGAAGTCCATTGCGCTGGCATCCGCTGTCAAGGCACTGGATCCTAATGCCGAGATCTTCGGACCTGCCCTCTATGGCTACACTGCGTTTGATCATCTGGATGACGATGACACAAGCGATGAATGGGAGACTCTGAAGGCGGAAAACGGCTACCATTGGTACCTTGACTGCTATCTGGATACCATGAAGAAGGCATCCGACGAACAGGGCGTGCGCCTGCTCGATGTGCTGGATATCCATTATTATTCCGAATCCGCAAGAGAGGGCGTTGAGGACAGACTGCAGTCCGTTCGTACCCTCTACGAGGAAGGCTTTGCCGAGAACAGCTGGATTGGTCAGTGGTGCCAGCAGAATATCCCGATTCTCCCGACCATTCAGAAATCCATTGATACCTACTATCCGGGCACCAAGCTTGCCATTTCTGAATACAATTTCGGCGGCGAGGATCTGAGCGGTACCATCGCCCATGCCGAGGCACTGGGCTGCTATGCGGATGCCGGTGTATATCTGGCAACACTCTGGTCCGGAAATCCCTACCAGTTCTCCGCAATCAATCTTTACACCAACTATGACGGAAACGGCAGTGCCTTCGGCGATATGCTCGTTCCGACTGTGACGGATGATGTTTCTCTGGCAAGCTCCTATGCAGCCATCCATGGAACGGATGAAGGCACTGTCACTGCCATG
>JAZQAA010000319.1:0-11082 GCA_045544975.1 Oscillospiraceae bacterium
CAGGGTTTTGAAACAGCCTGCAAGACCATTTCCTTCATCAAATACCTGTTCAACAAAGCGCTCGGACTTGTCGCCGATCCAGCCCTCACCGTCATGACCTGTGCCGCAGACTCTTGTCGTCTCGTTCTTGAGGTCGGTTTCTGTGGAACCAATCAGCTCCTCGAATTCTCTGATTTTGTTCTTGAACTCCGCGATGGAGGTTTTCACAGTATTATTGTGGAACTCCTGCATCTGGGTTGCGCACGCATTCAGATCCTCTGCTTCTGTGTTGAACTTGTTCTGGAGTGCCTGCATTTCGGAATAGACGCACATAAATTTTTCAGCCATTTATCTTCACCTCCTTAGTATTGGAATCTATATAAACAGCAAATGCTGATTACATATCGGAATTACCGCATATCGGTGTTTTCAGGCGGTATACCTTTGTCGGATCATCCGCGCTGACATACAATGCATCGCCCTTTGCAGGCTCAGCGCTGAAGCGTTCGCGTTTTTCGCCGATCGAAATCCTGCTGAAGGCGTCAAACAGCTTGCTCACCGCCAGCGAACCGAACAGCAGAAAGCCGGCTCCGGCTGCCTTGGCACGGTACAGCTTCGGGGTCTTGATGGATGAAATATCGTCATTTTCAGCATTGGAACAGATCCATGCGAAGCGATAAGCACTGTACTCGAACAGGGTATCGTCAAACTCCGCCAGCATTTCCTTGCCTGCATCCTCGCAGATCATCAGCAGCAGGGGCTTATCCTGCAGAACAGACAGATCGCCGTCATGCTCGGCAACCAAGGCTCTGCGTGCCTGCAGCTCGGTTTTCCATTCCTTGCACAGTTCCTTCATACGGTCTGGACTGAGCGCATAAGTGATGAGTGAGCCGTACTTTTCTGCGGTCGACGCAAACTTCTTGACCGTCATCTTATCGAAGATAGCAATTTCCACAGGACAGCGCAGGCGGTTTGCATAAAGCCCTGCAATGAGAGAACGAATGAAATTCCCCTTGCCCGACTGCGCCGTTCCGGAAACAATCAGCTTGAGACCCGAGATCTGCAGCGCCATGGGCTGGAGGGTATCATAATCGAAGCCAAGGATTGTCCTATAATTGCTGTAATGCTGCGGATACTGCGCGCGAAGCTGCGTATCCATGAGAATTTCCGGAATCTGCGGAATATAGACTGCGCGCTTGTCCGGATACCGGGCATTGATTTCCTTAATAAACTCCCCTATCCTGCCGACGCGCTCAAACTCCTTCTCTCCGTCAAAGCTGCGGTAGGTCTGGCAGTCCAGATGTTCCCGATCCACAGTCACAAGGCATCTGCCGGGAATATCCTCAACGGACAGCCTTGATGTACCGAAGAGCGATGTATATTCATCACTATTGTGGTTATAGAAACTGATTTTCGCTGCAAATGCATTCAGATTGCGATAGTCCACGCCCTTGGTGCTGGAATTGGCAGCAACAACAGTGATACCGGCTGTGAGTCCCTCACGGAGGATCGTTGTCATGACGGGATTTTCGCTGAGATACAATTCCTTGAGTGCTGAGAAATTGTCAATCATCAGCACAATGAGCGGAAGATCAGTCCTGCCGGATTCCCTGTAGGCGGCAAAGGAGCTAACGCCGGCAGATTTCAGCTTCTGCTTTCTTTCCGCGATCTCAGCGGTAAGCAGCTTGAAGAGGTTGTTCAGCTTTTCCTCCTCATTGGGACATACCACACCGCCGACATGAGCAAGCTCACCGAAACAGCTCAGGAGCATCGAGGAGAAGTCGATGATGTAGAACTGCACCATATCCGGCGAATAACGCTGCGCCATATCACGGATAATCAGCTGCAGGGCGTTGGTTTTTCCAGTCTGGACAGAGCCGATGATCAGCAAGTGTGCCGCCGTCATATCGAGAATATATTCCTCCTGCAGCTGCCGTGCAGGATGATCGTAAACACCGAGTCTTGCCGTCATGCGAAGCGGTTTTTCCTCAGCACCGGAAGGCACATAGGTAAGCAGCGCAGGCAGGGGCGGCGCACAGATATTGGGCAGCTTCGGAATCTGCTGCGCCTTACAGAATTGCCGTACCTTTTCAAGAAGCATATCCTTCTGCGTAGGGATGGGATCGTTCCCGGAGGAATGCGCTTGTTTTTTGTTCTGATAAATGACCGTTCTTCTGCCGGCGAAATCGACTGCAGAAATCTGAAAGCTATGCTGTCCGGAAAACTCCTCCGCATTGGCAGGTGCACCGCTGTAGGCGGATTGGAACAGCTCGAAGATCTCGTTGTTTCCGACCATGAAATAGGCACGGCCTGCCTCCTTGATCTCGGCGGCAAGCGGCGTTTTGATGACCTCGCTGCTGTCCTCGGGGGTCTGCACCTTCAGGCACAGACGAAATCTGGCATTGCTCCAGATCTGATCATCCACCTGTCCCTTTGGCTTCTGGGTTGCAAGAATCAGATGGATACCAAGGGTTCGTCCGATGCGGGCAGCGCTGATCAGCTCATCCATGAAATCCCGGTGCGCTGTCTTCAGCTCTGCAAATTCATCCACAATGATGATCAGATGCGGAAGTGCTGTGCTTACCTGCCCATTCTTGTAGGCACGGATATAGGCGTCAATATGATCCACAGCCGCATCCTTGAAAAGCTGCTGGCGTTTTGTCAGCTCTGCCTTGATGGAGGTCAGCGAACGGCGGATACCCTTGCCGTCTATATTGGTGATCACGCCGAGCGTATGCGGCAGATCGATGAACTGATTACCCATGCCGCCGCCCTTGAAGTCGATGATCAGAAAGGCAACCTCATAAGGGTGGTAGAGACTTGCCATGGTCAGGATATAGGTCTGGAGGATTTCACTTTTACCGGAACCCGTCGTACCTGCCACAAGTCCATGGGGACCATGCGCGCCCGTACCGTCGTGAATGTCCAGAAATACGATTTCGTCCCCTGTGCGGACGCCGAGCGGTGCGGCCATGGATCTTGTTACATCGGAGCTGCTCCATCGCTTTTCCAGATCCAGATCGTCCACGGACATGATCTGCAGCAGCCGGAACAGGCTGATATTTTTTGTGAGCGCACCTTCCAGATTGATTTCCTCGCAATAGACCGGCGCAAGGCGCAGTGAGAGACTCTGCAGCACATTATCCGGAATCGGAGAATAGCTAAAATGCATTTCCGAATTCCGGTTCTTTGCGCTGACGATGGTTCCGCTTCCGGCATCCTTCAGAAATACAAACTGTGAGCATCCGACGGGAACCAGCTCCTTGTGCTCCTTGAAGAACACAAAGGTAACGCCGATTTCCGAGGCATTTTCAATGTATCTGGAAACCGGATGCTGCTGTATGCCGAAATCCTCCGTGATATAGAGGACAATATGTGCATAATGTTCTTTCTTCCTGGCTTCGCTTCGCCTGCCGAATTCTGCATAGAGGTATTCGAGGATCGTTGTTTTGCTCTCCTCATCACACACAATATTTCTGCAGCCGGTATGGCTATTATCCAAATGATGGAACCATTTTGCCCACTGGAAGCACGGAATTTCGTCGTTTCCGATGAACAGGAATACTTCTGTATCATGGTAATGCTGCCGTACGCACACATCGAAGAACATGATTTTCAGCATTTCATAGAGGCAATCAGGCTTACCCACAACGCCGATCACATTGGCATCCCGAAGCGAAAGCACTGCCGGTGCAGCCGGAAGGCAGCAAAACTCCTCTGCAAGGGACACTGGAAGCTCGGTCAGGGAATCCTCCTTGGCAACATAGGTTTCCTGCGGTTTATAGGCAATTTTCCGGATTGCCTCGCGCCGGCCTGTGCCGATTCTCACATCCAGAAAGTCCGTGTCCGAAGGAACACGATCATACAGTTCTCCAGAGAAATTCCGGACAAAGCCCTCCGTCACAGAGAAGGGATAGTACAGCTCGCTGAGCGTTTTCTCCTCCTCATGGCGTGCCTTCTGAATTTCAGAGCGTTTTTGGTCAATATACGCCGAATAATCCCTCTCACGCTTTTGGAGTTCTTTTTGATAATCCCTTTTTTCAAGGATTACCGTCACAATGGACACGAGCGCACCGATTGCCATGGAACAAACGCTGAACAGAATAAACGATCCGCCGGTTTCGCTCATCATGCCCCTGACAATGACTGTGAGCGCAATCATGAGAAGTACCGGCAACAACTTGAGAAACAGACCGCTCTTTGGCTTCTGGGGCTTAGCTTCCGGCGCAAGCAGCCGGATTTCCTCTTCATTGAGTGCCGGCAGAAGCCGGCTGCTGCGGCTGAATTTCGGATAGGTCAAGGCTTCTCCCGAAAATTCCGTGCATTCAGCATGCAGTCCGTTCAGCTGCAGATGATCGCTTGAAGGGACATACAGCTGCCCTTCCTTATAGTAGAAGCGATAGTCTGCAACAGAGAAGAAATCGCAGTCCTGCAGCATAACTTCGTCCTGCAGGATGGTGCCGTTGTGCGTGATGCCGTACTGCGTGCTGATGCTCTTGAGAAGATAGCCGTTCGCTGTTTTTTGCAGCATTGCCGTTTCACCGGAAGCATACTCTCCGCGCAGCACAATGTGGCTTGCAGGATTTGCGCCGATATGGATGGTCTCCATTCCGGAGAGATGGATTCTCTGGTCAAACTGCTTGTTTTCGTACTCAAAATCAAGCGAAAAGAAACACCGGAACAGCTCCGTGCCATAGTCCTCATAGCAGACGGCAAAGGTCGTTCCATGCACAGGACGAATTGTATATTTTTTCTGATGCTGTGCCTCACAGAAATAGACGCCTTTGACGGCGGTCAGATTCCAGCCGCGGGCATCGCGCTGCACAAGTATTTCAAAATCGCAAAAATGCTTCGGAAATCGTATCTGACAGCCAAGCACGGTGCCGATTCTGATCTCGGAGCTATCCGGTGAAAGCGCAGCCTCCCGGTATAAATTCTGCCCAAACAGCAGCAATTTGTATCTGTTTTCCATGGTATTCCACCGCCCTTAAGTGAGATTGATCACGGTTCCGTTGCGCAGACCGTATTCCTGCAGCGTCCTGCTTCCGCGGATCAGCGCAATGGGATGCTCCGTTTTCAGGAAGCATTCCGTCATATTATTCGTATCCATCTGGAGTCCGAAGGTCTGATGCAATGCCTGCACCAGCTCGTTGGCAGTAATCGTGAGCGGCACCTCAATGTCCATTGTCGTCCCCTTCTGACAGAATCGGAGCGTCATGATTGCGATATTTTTCATATAAGCCTCCTACAGCAGTTCAAATGCAAGTCTCTGCATATCCGGATGATCCCTCAGCGCGCTGAGACTGCAGCGTACATTCTCCGGCAGGCGCGGAAGATATGCCTGACAGGCTGTCATATCCTGCGCCGAACCTTCTTCAAAGAAATTGCAGACATACAGGAATCTGCTGCGATCCGTTGTATCCAGACTGCTTTGCAGACGCTCTGTTTTCACTAAGGAATAGGGATCCTGCTGTGTGACCATCACAATACGATCGGAGCGCTGCAGCAGCCGTGCCTTCGCTTCATCCAGCACGCAGTCCGTATCTGCAATAATATAATCATAATCGCCGGATTGCGCCGCTTCTTCGATAATACGGGTGAAGCAGTCGAAATCCAGCTCCAGCGAGCCAAGCGATGCCCGGAATGCAGGCAGGTAGTCAAATCCCTCCTGCCGAAGATAGGGCTTCATCAGCTGATACAGGCTGTTCTCTACTGTCTGCAGCTTCGCAGAAGCCTCCGGCGGAAGCGGCGCAGCATCGCTGAAGAAATAACAGGCATTCTGCATATGCTCTGCATCCATATGCAGCACCCTTCCATGGTTCTGGGAGAGACAGGCCGAAATTCCCATCGCAACGGTCGTCTTTCCGCTGCCGCCGGCTGCGGAAAATACAGTGATGACCTTCGCTTTGCTTCTGCTGACAGCAGAGCTGTTCGTTTTGCGCAGGAGGTGCTTGGCTTCCTGTACAATCTCCCTGAGATCGGCATATTTATAAACAGTGTGCAGCTGATCCGGCGCATGTGAAGACACTGTGCCCTGTCCGGACAGCAGCAGAATATTGCGGATGCTGTGATGCAGGAGCGCAGGAGAATAGAAGGCTTCATCAATGATCAGAAGCTCCGGACTGCGTGGTACTGCAAAATACGCCTCCAGACAGCTTTGGTCGGAAAAGGCGGAAATTTCGGCATCCAGCTCGGGGCTTTCAAGCAAACTGAGTTCCAGTGGGAACAGGTATTCTTCCTCCGGAACAGCCAGAACAATATGGGCTTTCGTCAAAATGCCGCCTCCTTTCAAAGCAGTACAAGAAATGTAATATTGCCGAGCTTCAGCCGGTCCCCGTTTTTCAAGGGTAGTTTTTCATTGGCAGGAAGCCGGCTGTCGTTATTGAGGAATGTTCCGCCGCGGCTGCCCAGATCCATGACATAATACCGATCATTTTCATAGAGGATGACGCAGTGCTTCTTCCCGATAAGGAAGCTGAAATCTGCTTTTCCCTCATTGCAGTTCCTTCCGATTTCAAATCTCGGCTTTTGGATGACAAAGGAATGCCGGATGGAGGGCGTAATGGAACGGAGCACCATTTTCGGCTGCAAAGCTGCCCCTGACGGAACCGGCGGTGCTTCGGTCTGAACTGGGACAGGTGCCGGATATTCCACAGGCATTGGATTCCGGGGAGGAGCAGATGGCTCGGGAATTCTTTCGAAAACGGAAGCTGCCGCAGGATTCTCTGCAGGCACCCGATTGTCCGCGGTGAGCGGCAGTCTGCTGCGCATCCAGCTGCAAAGCGACTGCAGGCTGCCGGTTTCCTTCAGCAGCGTTTCTCTGAGGAGCATCGTCCGGATATCCCCCATCAATATGGGCGTATCATCCAGCAGTGAAAGGAGCATTTCTCTCAGCGAAGTGACAAATGCGCCATCGCTGTCATTCTTTCCGGAAACACGGAATGGGAAGTAGATGAGTCTGACAGCAAGCGACTGCTCGTCCACGAAAACCGTCTCCGGAGAGAGTACGATGCTGCTGCAGCTGAGGAAACCGTTTTCCTGAATTCTCAGCGCTGCTGAGACAATTCCTGCCATGACTGTAAACAGCTGATCGGCACCTGCACTTCGCTGCAGATCACACAGCGGCGAAAAGCCGCTGTATAAATACACAAGCTTTACTTCTCCATTGTATTCGGTTTGTTTGCAGGGGAGCAGGCAGTCCGCTTCGAGTGTTTGCATCATCCGGTAATCAGCTGATGCAAACTGCACAGCCGGTCCGGGAATTAGTGCGACACTCTGCATACAACGGATGCTCCTTGCAATACAGTTATGTTCGGTAATCTTCATAGTTCTGACCGCCTTTGCAGAAATGCTACTTCAAGAGCTTGCATTTTTGGTTTCTCTCAGCAAGAAGCTGCTGTGCCTTCCGGCAGCACGCAAGTGCCTCCTCAGGATGATTGTCATCAAGGAATGCACCGGCTGCCTTCACCTGCTGAGAAATATTTTCTTCGATATCAGCAAGATATTCATTGCTCATGTGATCGCTGTAGCGGATTTCCTCTGCAAGCAGACGAAACGCCTTCGCAGTTTCGGGAGTTGAAGCCCTGCCTGCCAGTGTCTCCGCATCAACCTGCAGCATTTTCATATACATCGTGGAAGAGCTAACCTTCGCCTGTGTTTCGTCGATAATTTCCTTTGTGACAAAGCAGGAAATCACGAACACCATATGGACTGCCAGCAAAATCATCTGGACAGCCAGAACAATTCCCCATGGGGGATTCAGCCGGTCAAGCAGCATGAACACGGTTGCACAGACAAATTCTGCCCCCATGTGCACAGCGCAGTGCCACAGAACCGGATACCCAAGCAGCCAGTCCTTTGGCTGAATTTCCTGATAACGCAGCTTATAGCCGCTGAAGCCCACCACTGCAAAGGCAAGCAGCATGAAAACATAGGAAATCCAGAATGCTGCACCGTGCCCAGAAAAACCACTGATGGCAAACAAGGCAATGTGATAGGTCAGAAAGATAATGCCATAAGTGACCATGGCAGCATGGATTTTGGATTTGCGTTCTGTATAATTCATGTGTTACTCCTCCCTTTTGGCACCGCATTCCGGACAGAATTTTCCGGAAATTCTCTGATTGCCGCAGGCACAGTTCCATGTTTCCGGCGCTGCGGCTCTTCTGGTGCCGCATTCTGAGCAGAATTTTCCTGTAATCCCCTTTGTACCGCACGCGGCACAGTCCCATGTTTCAGGTTCCTTTACCTTGGGGGTACCGCACTCCGGACAGAATTTTCCGGTAATCCCCTTTGTACCGCACATGGGGCATTCCCAGCCTTCCTGCTTCTGTGTGCCGCATTCCTGACAGAATTTTCCGGTGATACCCTTCGTGCCGCACAGGGGACAATCCCATGTTTCTGCCTTCGACTTGCCGCAGCCGGAGCAGAAATTCCCGATATTTCCACTGAATCCGCAGGTGCACTGCCATCCGGAGACTTCCGGCTGCGCGTGAACTGCACTAACGGGAGGCGGCGGCGTGAAGCTGCGCATTACATCACTGAGCTGTGCACCCACCGTGCCTGCGGCAGAAAGGCCGACGCCGATTCCGAGCATCTCGCTCATCATGGAACTGCCGGTGCCGCCGCCGGAGCCGATATTGCCAAGCCCCTCGGCATATGCCTTCTGCACATCCGCCTGCAGGACATCGCGCTGCGAATAGCCCTTCGCCTGCATAATTTCCGCCTCAGCAAGTCCCTTCTGTCGAAGCAGCTCATTCTCGGCAATGCCCATGTACCGAAGAGAATCCGCGTCCGCAAGCGCAGAAATGCGCTGTTTATCCGCGTCAATACCGGCAATGAGTTTTTCCCTCTCCGCCGTCAGGCGTGCCGTCTCTGTCAGGGTCGCCTGGCGTTCCACTTCGGTTTTCCGTCTGGCAGCAATGATGTCTGCTTCCACCTCCGCTTCGCGGATATCGAGATATGCCGCAGAAATCAGCTTGCGGATTCTGGCAAAATCCCTGTTGTCCTCCGGCAGGGAAACATAGGTGATGTAGAACTGCGGGACTGTCAGGCCGTATTCCTCAAAGGGCGGCAGCATATGTTCACGCAGGCTCTCCGAAAGGGACGAGAGCTTCTCGTCGATTTCCAGAATATTGATTTTCTGCTCTTTGATCGCAGCGGAAAGATGGCTTCTGACCGTGGTTTTGATCATCGGACGGAAGCAGTTCTGCAGGGATTTTGTAAATTCCGCATTGGCAGAATCCCACGCAATGCCGCCCGTTGTGCCGACAAGCTTCAAGAGGAGCTTTTTGGAATTGACCACCTGCAGGCTCATTTCACCGGCAGCACCGATATCCAGCGGAATACCGGTGTGCGGTTCTATGAAATGAATGCGTTCATCCGTCCCCCATTTGATTGCCATCTGCACGGTCTGGTTGATGAAGTAAACCTCCGCATGGAAGGGGTTCTGCCTGTCCGTGGGGAGCTTGTAGAGCTTGCCAAGAACAGGGATATTCTCTGTCTCCAGCGTATGCCTGCCGGGTCCGAATGTATCGAGTGCCTGTCCGTTGAGCATGAAGATGGCTTCCTGCGACTCGTGGACGATGAGCTGTGTGCCGAGCCGGAAGTCCTCAATCGGGTGCTTCCAGACGAAGGTCTGGTTGTCCCCCTCATATTTGATGACGCTGATTTCAGAGTTTGAAAGCTGTTTTTCCTTGGTCAGGAGTGCCTGTACATCCATTTCCTTATCGCAGATGGGGCATTGTGCCGTTGTCTGCATTCTGTTGATTTCGATGGAGCAGGCGCACTGCGGACAGATGACCTCTACTTCCTGATGCTTGGATGTGGCGTTCATGGCACCGATGGCTCTGCCGCACGCAGGGCACTTCGGTGCTTTTTTCCCATTCATCGTGAATTTTGCCTGATCGCACACAACGACCTGACCGCATTCACAGCGTTTTGTGGTCATGCGGGACTGGCTGACATTGATTTCGTCACTGCAACTCCCGCATTTGATGACCTTCTTGGCAAACAGAAATGTGGAAGCCGTATTGAGACTGCCGCATTTGGGGCATTCGAGTGCAAATTTTCCCATGTTGTAACCTCCGGAGTGATTGTTTTTTAGCCGAATCAGAAGCGGATTGATCTGTTCTGTCAGAACGCATATCAATACATATCAATGTATGAAATCTTACCGTTATCCCCGACATGAACCGTATAGGATCTTCCCTTGAAGGAAAGGGTTATTTTTCCTGTAAAGCTGATTGACAGCTTATACTCATAGGTAACTGGGTCACTGACATCAATCTCGTCATAGATGGTGGTGCCAGTAACAATAAAGGAATTGACATCCGACTTTTTTTCAAAGCTTGTCGAGAATGTACCGCTCTTATAAGACAGTGTATCGTCATCTATAATTGTTATCTCCGTACGGGTAACATCCTGACCGATTGCATATGTGACCTGCTTATTATCCCCATAGGTGTTCCCGATCATCTGATCATGGCACCGTATCAGCTTTTGTTGATTTGATTGTTTGATGGATGAAGAAATAAAGAATAGAATAGCCGCTGCAGCAGTGACTGCAATTAAGACCTTGAAATTCCGGATACGGTTCTTTGCCCTGAACGACGGATACAGCGTCGTATCCTCTCCCAGCTCACTGTAATAATAGGCAGCGGAGGTACGCTCGGAAAGACCGCCGTCCTTATAGATCTCACAGTAGGACTCTCCCTTGTCATCCTTCATATAACAGCGAAGAATGCCCTTGTGCGGATGACCGTCTCGCAGCTCTCCGTAAAACGACTGGTGGGAGATGCATTTGGTAAAGCAATTGGATACAAAGCCGCCCGTCTTTTTCTGTCCGGGCTTTAAGAAATTTCTGATCAGACCATAGCCCGTCAGCTCCTGCCCTTCCTTCCATGTGCCCGTCCAGCTTGCCTTTTCACCGGATTTTCCATAGACATAGGTACCCTCTCCGTGCTTTTTTCCATTCTGCCATTCGCCATCATAGGAATCGCCATTGTTGTATCTGAACACACCTTTTCCATAATAATAATGATCCTGGAATTCTCCTGTATATGTGCTTCCGTTTGCGCATTTGTGATATCCCTGACCGTTCCA
>JAZQAA010000320.1:0-2821 GCA_045544975.1 Oscillospiraceae bacterium
TGAAGGCGAAGAGGGCTATATTGTTGTAGGCTTTGACGGCGAATATGAGTGCGAGGATCTGGATGAATACATGGATCCTGCAGAAATCTGGGAGAGCTATGACAAGGATCCCGAGGAGATGGATTGGCAGGAAATGATCGAGGACGCGGATCTCGACAGCGAGATCGAGGATTATGTCGATGTTGACAGAATCAACGAGATTGTGGACAATGTTGTCAAGGCATTCAAGGACGGCGGCAACAGAGCACGCATCGAAGAAGCAATGCAGCTTACAAGCACCAAGGCTGACGGCGTGACAACCTATTCCGCTGTGATCACAGCAGACAGCCTGCTCAACACTGCAACAGCACTCATCGAAATCTGCGAGGAAGCTTGCGGCGATGCAGTGGACAGCGATGTATTCGATGACGCAAAGGACGGTCTTGAGGAAGCTCGTGAGGAAGCAGAGGATGACGATTTCCTCGAAGAGGAAATGTTCGAGCTTTCCTACGGCATCAAGAATGACCGCTTCACCAACATCACCTTTGTCAGCGGTGAATACCTCGAGGATGAAGGCGAAGGCGAATTTGAGATTTCCCTGGACTTCGATTATGACGGCAAGGCACTCAATGGTTTTGAAATGACCATGGATATGGATATGGGCTATGATTCTGTTTCCGCATCCATCGCAATGGTGGAAATTAACGCTGTTGAGGGCGTAAAGGATGAGATCCCGGATGATATCCTTGAGCTTGCAGGTATGGATGAATAATCCTGTGATCAATAATCAATCAAAGTAAGGAGTTGTCGCTATGTCTTTTTTGGATAAAATTCAGAGCCTGGGTCAGAATGCTTCTGACAAGGCAAAGGACACCGCAGAGGTGTTCAAGATCAATTCTCAGATCTCCGATGCTGAGAAGAAAATCAACAGTCTCTACCACGAGATCGGCAAAAAGTACTGCGCTGTCAGTGAAACCCACAATATTCCGGAGCTTGCAGAGCTTGTTCAGCAGGTGAATATGACGGTGATGCAGATTGAGCAGCTTCGCAAGCAGGCAAATACCCTCAAGGGCTACATGACCTGCCCGAAGTGCAATGCACAGGCAAAGACCGGCAGTGTGTTCTGCAGCACCTGCGGTTACCAGTTCCCGGAAGTGAAGAAGACCTTCTGCAGCGGCTGCGGTTCTCAGATTGACGCAGATCAGGCATTCTGCATCCATTGCGGAACCCCTGTTCCGCAGGCTGCTCCTGCAGTGGAAGCGGCTCCGGCGCCTGCTGAGCCTGCACCGGCAGTTGAAGCTGCACCTGCTCCTGCAGAACCCGTTCCGGCTGCACCTGCGGCAGTTTCCTGCCCGACCTGCAGTCAGGAAGTACCGGCGGATATGAATTTCTGCAAGTACTGCGGTACTAAGGTAAGATAACAAATGCGCGGTCTTTCCCATGCGCCGTCATGGGAAGGACCTCTTTTTCTAACATAAAGGAGGGGTTCTATGCCATTTCTGATGGTTCGTGAGGATATCACCCGAATGGAGACGGATGCGATTGTCAGCTCTGCAAGTCCCGATCTTTCCGGCGGCGGCGGTGCGGACGCAGCCATCCGCCATGCGGCAGGGGAAGGACTGCTTGCAGAATGCAGCCGGATTGGCAGCTGCGCTGTTGGCGAAGCGAAGCTGACAGGTGGCTATCAGCTGCAGAGTCGCTATGTGATTCACACGGTCTGTCCCGTCTGGACGGACGAGAAGGCAGCTGCGGCACTTCGCTCGTGCTACCGTGCAGCACTCTCACTGGCGAAGGCGCAGGGCTGCGAGAGCATTGCGTTCCCCCTGCTCGGCGCAGGTGCCTGCGGATGTCCGACAAAAACAGCGATGGCGATCGCAATGGACGAAATTGCGCGGTTTCTGGAGGATGCAGAAATGCTCGTCTACCTTGTGGTTTTCGACCAGGAGGCGCATTGCAGGGGAAGGGAGCGCTTCCCCGATCTGTGTGCATACATCCGCGACCATGAGGTTGTGAAAACACAGCAGCTCTTTGCAAGGGGCGTTCCGCTGGCGTCGAGGGATATTCCGGTCATTGCAGAAGCAGCGGCTGCTGCGCCGGCTATGGTCAAAAAGAGCAAAAAGCCCTCTGGGATGCTCAGAAAAACCTACCATGCGGAGACGGCGGAGTGCGATCCCGATCTGCTCCAGAAGCTCCATGCGAAGGACGAATCCTTCTCCGAGATGCTCCTGCGTCTGATTGACGAGCGCGGCATGACGGATGCGCAGGTGTACAAAAAGGCGAATATTGACCGCAGACTTTTCTCCAAAATCCGTTCGGATGCCGGCTATCAGCCGAAGAAGCAGACCGTGCTTGCCTTTGCCATTGCGCTGGAACTCGAGCTTCCGGAGACGGAGAAACTTCTGCGCCGTGCAGGCTTCGTGCTCTCCGACAGCCTGCAGTTCGACCTCATTGTGAAGTATTTCATCGAGCGGCATCGCTTCAATATTTTCGAGATCAACGAGGCACTCTTTGCCTTCGATCAGGTATTGATCGGGAGTACGGGTGCATAAAGTATACTGTCCGGTGTGCTGTATTGGCAGTGCATCGGGCATTTGTTTTTTGCAGAAGGTTTCATGTCAATTGCAAAAACTTCAAAAAAACGACAAGGTAAGGGCAAGGTTTTTTCTGCGGAATATCGACAAAAACAAGTGAGAGAATCAATGCACTTGACAAGGCGTCGACAGGGCATTGACAAGGCAGCGACAACAGTATAAGAAAGAAAAGAAAGTAAAGAAAGAAAAGAAGATAAGAAGTGTGTAAGGGGTGCAGGGTGACTCCCCACAGTGTGGGGAGATGCTGAACC
>JAZQAA010000321.1:0-7836 GCA_045544975.1 Oscillospiraceae bacterium
CCCCTTTTTCTACATACCCACCCCCCCCGCAGCATTGCTGCTGTTCCTTTTCTGTCAATTTTCTGACAAAGTATGCTTATTGGATCGGCAGTCCATCATTGAGCTTGACAAGATACTTCATGATATGCAGTGCGTCCGTTCCGTCAACCGTGTTATTCAGATCGACATTCGCATTGACAGCACCCTGATCACTCAGCTCAACGGTGCCCATGGAAGCCTGACAAAGCTCGATAACATCGAGAATATTCACGGTTCCATTGCAGTCCACATCGCCGTAGTTCGGCTCCAGCTCGTTACCGCCATCGGTGGGATCGGTGTTTTCTACATTGCTGCCGGTTGCTGTACCAAAGACAATACCGCAGCCAACTGTGGACATATACACAGTACCAAAGGTGTTCATATCACCAACGAGGAAATTACCATTTCCGGTTCCGCCGTAAAGGTGATCGGAATTGATCAGCTCCCAGCTTGCGCCTGCATCGGTGGAACGATAAATGCCTTCTACATCGTCCTCAGCGGGCTTTCCGTACATAAAGAGGGTATTCACGCCGCCCTCTTCCTTCGGAGCGCCGTAGCCGACGGTCTTGCAGTAGAATACGCTGTCGAGTTTTTCAGCGGTAACACCACCTGTCTCGGAGATGGTCACATGGTACATACCGTACCAGCCGCCGCCGAGGATCAGCTCGCGCTCGCCGAGATATGCGATTCTGCCTGCGCTGTCGCACTGGTCATACATACAGATATCGGTGGGTGTAAAGGTTGCGCCGTAGTCGGTGCTGACGCAGAGCTTGTACTGCGCGTCCTCCGCAGTGGGCGCGGGCTTGGAATAGCCCCAGGAGGAATTATAGTAGGTCGCATACGCATAGACGAGATTGGGCTGCTCCGGTTCTACCAGCATATAGGTGGTCTTGGAGCCGTAGGCAGTGGGAATGCCTGTGCAGTCCTTCCATGTGCCGCCGAAATCGTCGGAGTAGGAAACTGCCGTGCTGTTGTCACCGCTGCTCTGGAAGATGCGATAGCTGCCGTCTTCGAGCTGTGTGATGGCAGCCTTTCCGCCGTAGGAGCAGTTCATCTTTGTCCAGGTTGCGCCGCCGTCCAGTGTATAGAAGCCGGAGGCTGTATCATTCTGCTTTTCAGCAATACGAACCATCACATCGGGATTCTGCGGGCAATAGGCAATTGCACCGGTAGAACCCATATTGGGATAGTGCTGCTGGCAGTACTGGGTCGGGTCGGTATGGATAAAGCCGTCGTAGTCACCGATGGCGGAATACACCTCGCCGCCCGGTACGCTACACATATCCAGTGCAACGACTTCTTCGATGCCGGTGGGATGGAAGGTTGCAACGGGGGAATCCTCGTAGCCCTGACCCCACATATTGTCCCAGCGGAACACGCCGTTACCGGAAACCGTCCACAGCTGGTCGGGATCACGGGGATTGAGCGCAATTGCGCCGCTCCAGTGGATTGCCTTGCCGAAGATCCAGTCATAGCCGCCGGTCTGGAGATAATCGATGAGTACATTGTCGTGCATTTCGCCAAGCTCTTCGTCCCATACCCAGATGCCGTCCTTCTTGCCGGGGTAGATGGAGGTCCATGTCTGACCGCCGTCCTCGGAACGGTACATCCACTCGCCGTAGCAGGTGGTACCGCTGTCCCAGCTCTGGCCGCTCCATACGGCACAGGTGGTCGCAACGAGCTTATTGGCATCCTCGGGATCGCTGACGGTGCAGCCGATACTGTTGTTGACGGGGGAGATATCCGTTACCGTATCGGTATCGGGATCATAGCGGTACACGCCGCCGGCACCTGCCGCAAAGGTCAGACCTGCGATGTAGGAGATCAGCAGATCGCCGTTGGCATCCAATGTGATATGGGAGGGGTAAACACCTGTCGGAAGTGCGGAGCTCAGGGGTGTGAACTCATCCTCGGAGGTATCCGCTACAGCGAAATTGCCCTCGCCGGTTGCGGAGGTTCCGACATAGACCTTGCCGCCGGTGATCATGATCGTGCCGACGCCGTTCTGATTCACATACTCGGAATCGTTATTGGTCTTGCAGATGCGATCCGTCCAGGTCGGCCAGTTGACGCTGGAGGAGAAAAATCCCAGATCTGCGTAGCCTTCAACGGATTCCCATGTCTCGCCGCCGTCGGTACTCTTGATCAGACCGGAGGAATTATAAGCCGCGTCACCGCCGCAGTAGATCACATCGGGGTTATCCGGATCAACCGCAATTGCCTCACCGCACTGGCGGCCGTAGCCGTTGCCGTGTACCTGAATGAGGTCTGTTACATCCGTATAAGTAAAGGTCTTGCCGCCGTCGGTGGTCTTGTAGATTCTCGTGCCGGCATCGCTGAAGTACGCGCAGCCGCAGAGGAAATACACCGTATCATCGTCGGTCGGATCAATTGCCATTGCATCCACGCTGAGGTAGCCGCGCTCCGACTCGTTCAGGAACGCAAACAGCTGCTCCCACTCGCTTGTTTCGTAATTGAATTTGTAGGCTCCGCCCACATCGGTACGGACATACATAACTTCCTGTCCGGTTACAATGCCGGAAACAAAGCCGCCGCCGCCGATTCGCACTGCACCCCAGTCATAGGAGCTAGTGAGATCGGTCGTTGCTGCCGATGTTCCGGAGAACACAAATGAAGTGCACAGCATTGCCGCACTGACTGCTGCTGCCGCAATTCTTTTCCATCCCTTCATAACAATTCACTCTCTTTCTTTCCTTAAAACTTTGCACGATCACCCTCATGCATCGTGCATACACCTTTATTATAGAACATTTCCACAGAAATTGCAAGGTTTTTTGCAAAACTTTTCCGGAAAATTCACATTTGGAAGGGGCATCTGCCGGCAGCGGAGCCTGCAGACAGGAAAAATCCCCTGCTTTCGCAGGGGATTGATTCGATTATGCAAGACCCACAAGCTGTCGGAGAATCGCCAGAAGGTCGGTGGAATTGATCAGACTGTCCGCATTGAAATCGGCACGGGTCTGTGCTGCCTGTGTGATTTCTGCCGGGAGCGTCTGCGTGCCCATAATGCACTGGCTCAGGAAAATCACATCCTGGATATTCACTTCTCCGTCCGTGTATGCATCGCCGCGGATGACCTCTGTCACGGCAAAGCCGGAGGAGAGGAATTCCGCATACGCCTGCTGGTACTTGCGCAACTGTGTGTTATCAATTGTCTCCGTTGTTGATTCATAACCGCGCAGCGCATAAACAATTGCATTGGGAGCTGCCGGATAGGTATTCTGCAGTTCTCCGCGCACGAAGAGGCGGATTTGAGCGCCATAGGACGGCAGATTATCCGTGAAATCGGGATTCGCCGCAATCAGATCGGCATAGTCCACGCGCAGGCATCCGTTCAGGATGCAGTAGTCACTGTAATAATTGCTGACCTCCATGCTGATGGACTGGATATCCTCTTCAATGGGAAGCATCGGACGGCTGCCGTAGGTGATCATACGCACGGTATCGCCGGTTTCCAGTGCATCGTAATCCAGCTCGCCGAGGGGCTGAATATAGGTATCCGCATAGTCCGTCCAGTAGCGGTAGGTTGTGTCGTTCCTTGTCAGATCAAGATAACCGGATTCCACATCGCTCACGGTGAATTCACGGATAACATTATTGATAAACAGGTTGTTTTTGTAATCCGGTGTGATGCAGGCACCCTTTTCATTCACATCAAGACTTAAGGTATTAGTTCCGTCGAGTTCCGTCATGATCTTGGTGCCATAGAGCAGGATGGTATCGCCGTACTGGAGCTGACCTTCCACACCGAAGTCGCTCAGCAGTTGTGCGCTGATATAATAGGTATTGCCGCTTCCGTCGCTGACAACGAAATTCTGCGGGTTTTCGGCATCATCTGCGGCAATGACAACCGCTGTCATAGCGTCAAGGTGATCCTCGGGATAGTAGCGTTCCTGTTCCACCATCGGAATGCCGTCGTTGAACTGGTAGTAGAGCATATCCCCTGCCGCAAGTCCGCTCAGAGCGGTGGAGTTTGGAGTAATTGTGCCGACCCAATCAATGCAGGCAGCCGTGCTGCCGAATTCGTCGGAGGTCAGCGTCAGGGTTTTGCCGTCATTGGAAGCAACGGTACACAGCGCCCTCTTCATGGGGTACTGGAAGCGTCGCACGCCGCTCTGGGACACGAGCACAGCGTTCTCGCCCAAGGTGATGGTATTGGTTCCGTCGGCTTCAGTAAAGGAAACATCGCCGCCGAGCGCACAATAATACATGATATAGCTGCTGGCTTCCAGCGTTTCTGCTCCGGTCAGGCAGCGGCTCGCATCCTCGGCAGAGAGGTAGAAGGTTCCGCCCTTATGCTCACCGTTCATACCGAACAGCAGATAGGTGGAGTCATCAGCACTCTGACGGAGCACGCAGAAATCGCCATGGCTTTCGCCGATCGGCAGAAGCGGCTGATCCTTGTAGCTGTAGCAGAGAATCTCGCTTCCCTGCGCATATGCCGACCAGTCGGCATTGGCATGGGAAAAGACAGTATGGGACATTCCGGTGTCTGCGGAAATCAGCACAGCACCGTCCTCATCAGCGCTGTCAACCGTATAGGTCACTGCAATGGAATTGTCCATTACGCTGCCAAGTGCGGTCATCTGCGCATTCTCATTCAAGGTGAGCGGCGAACCGCTTTCTTCGGGAACACCGAGATCACGGATGCGGATCAGCTCGCCGATTTCGATCTCCCCTGCAAATTCCTTTGGAATTGTATAAATGTATCCCTGCACCTCATCATTGAGTGCGCAGAGGGTATAGCTTTCTGTATCCTCGCCCGTCACGGCAAAATCGAGCATCAGCTCTTCCACATAGGGCGCGGCATCGGGTTCGCCGTAAAGGCGCATCAGTTCGTCTCCGAACTGCGCCAGCGTCACAGTATCGCCGACCTCGCCAAGAGGCTCCCAGCCGACGGTAGCAACATCATCTCTGAAGGTATATTCATTTCCTTCTGCATCGACGAGCGTGTAGTTCACATAGTCCAAGGCAGTGATGGTCAGATCAATTGTCGGCAGATCCCACATACTGCCGATATTTTCGACCAGATCACCAGCATCAAGATGCATACAGCCAGGGTAAATTTCCGCAACATCGCCGCTATGTCTGACATAGAGAATATCACCTGCCTGCGGCAGATCTTCGCCGGCAAGGGCAAATCGCAGCGGCGTCTCAGAGCATCCGATATCCATCATTCCATTATACAGGTCGAAGCCCTGCATATTGACATAACTGACAGCATTGGTCGTTTCTCTGAAATTCGCACCGTACACCGCATACACGCTGCCGGTGCCGTCCAGATACGCCTCTTGTTCCTCCGTGGTCAGTGCAGCGGCAGGCACTCCCGGCAGGCAAGCTGTCATGCAGCCGATCGCTGTCAGAATGGACAGCATCCTTTTTCCTCGTTTCATCATAGAACACAACCCCTTTCTGTGATAGTTCATCAGCATGAAAAACCCCATATTTTCCCGCTGTTTATTATATTTTACCATGTGCTGCATAAAAATTGCAATTGGCATTTTGCCGAAATTCCTTCTGCATCTTTGTGCGATGCGCTGAAAATTTCCCTAAAATCTGCCAAAAAGCGCATTATAATCTTGTCTGAATGTGATCATTTCCGGAAAATTACGGAAAAACAGATGACAAACGGCCAAAAATATGGTATAATAGGACTACCCTACAGAGAAAGAACAAAACAATGAGAGGTAATCACTATGGCAAGAACCAACCGCCGCCATCGCCGTGAGCATGGCGGGTATATCATTTTGCTGCTCGTGATCTGCTGCGTACTTGTTGTCGCTGTCGGCATGATCAGCCGCAACCGCAGCAAGAAGGCAGAAAGCCTTGCGGACAGCATGACCCTGCAGAATTCAGCCGCAGAGACCCAGCCGGCAACGACTGCACCGCAGTCCGCGTTGAATTCTTCTTCCGAGAGCACAGCTCCCACTCCCACGGAGACACCGGACAGCACGGTGACGGACGCCTACAGTTTCCGTGCGGACACGCTGCATCTGTACATCCGCATCAACCGGAACAAGCCCGTTACTCTGACTGCCATGACGCAGGACGCGGATCTTTCCGGCGTTGTCTGGAGCATCAGCGATGAGAACATTGCTGTTGTGGATGAAACCGGTATGGTCACAGGTCTTCAGAAGGGAACCTGCACGCTCTATGCGGATTATGGCGTGGAGCGGCTGGAAATTCCGGTCACTGTCCGTGAGCTGACAGTTGTGGACGAATGCACCTATATTGACGGCATCCTTGTTGCCAACAAGAGCTATTCCCTGCCGGCAAGCTATGATCCAGGAATGCTGCCGGAAACGGACGCTGCCTTCTCCGAGCTGAAGCTTGACGCTGCTGCACTGGGACTGGATATTTACCTTGGCTCCGGCTACCGTGATTATGCCTTCCAGGAGGAGTGCTACAACAGCATGGTCGATGCCTACGGTAAGGAATACGCGGACAGCGTTTCTGCAAGACCGGGCTTCTCCGAGCACCAGACGGGCTACACGATTGACTGCAACACCATCGACAACACCTTTGCGGAGACGGACGAGGGTAAGTGGCTTGCAGAGCACGCGCACGAATATGGCTTTATCATCCGCTATCCGGAGGGTAAGGAGGCAATCACAGGCTACGACTATGAGTCCTGGCACATCCGTTATGTCGGACTTGAGCACGCGCAGGCAATCTATGAACAGGGCATTACGCTGGAAGAATATCTGGATATTGATTCTGTTTATGCGGAATAACGAAAAAGAAAAGCCCCCGTTTGGGGGCTTTTTTGTTGTTGGGTTGTATTACTTCTTCAAAATCTCCACCCAGTCCGGATCCATGCCGGCGCCTTTGAGGGCGGAATATTGGAGAATGTACGCAGCATCAGTGGCGTCTGCCACGCCGTCGAGGTTCACATCGGAGTCGGGGGAGACGGTCTCTGCGGAAGCTTCCGCTGCGCCGTCCTCGGCTGCCTGAACAAGCAGGGCTGCCGCATCGTTGGAATTGGTCTCGCCGTCAGCGTTGTGATCGCCGGCGGTTTGCCAAGTGGAAACGGTAGCGCTTACTTCGTCGGAAACATTTTCACTCGCTTCTTGAAACAGCAATTCCACGATGACATCGGAGAAATACTCGCTGTATTTTTCTTCAAGGGATTCTGCATACTGATACAGGAATTCCTGCTCATAAATGCTGATATTACCGTCTACAGAAACCGTTCCGCCGGACGCTTCCTCCACATAGATCTCTGCCTGTTCCCAAAGTGAAGAGTTGGGATAATCGAAATGAACGGAGTTTCCGCTAACGGTTGCTTCTGCAAATTCCGGAATATCCAGATCTTCAAGCTGCACTGTCGGGTCGTTCATCACCACAGTGATGTCTCCGGCATATGCTGCATATTGATATGATGTATATTCGAAAAGATAGGTGTTAACTACACAGTCAAGCGCCAGCATCAGCTCGCGCGCATAGACGCTCATCAGCTCCGGATCATTCTGTCGGATGCCGACAATATAGACGGAATCCGTATCACCCTCATAGGTTGTCTCGGTAAAGCCATCCCATGCAAGCGGTCTGGTGAGAACTGACCAGCCTTGGAGTCCGGAATACATGGCATCATCCTTAAAGGGAATCATGTCCTCCGTCAGCACGGTGCCGTCGGTTTGCGCGATGAAGCCATAAAAATAGCCATTATCATTGGGCAGGAGGTAGATGTTCTCGGTTTCGGCTGCTGCTGCCATTACTGTAGCAGAAGACAGGCTCAGACTGAGGGCAGTTAGAAAAGCAAATAATTTTTTTGTCATAGGTATCACTCCTCATAGG
>JAZQAA010000322.1:0-2543 GCA_045544975.1 Oscillospiraceae bacterium
TCACAGAAATCAAAGGTTGCAAAATAATCTGCAGGTGTTTCAGCACGGCGGATCATCTTGACAGAACCATCCTCGCAGTAAAGAAGTTCGGCACTGCGCAGCTTGCCATTGTAGTTATAACCCATTGCAAAGCCATGCGCACCGCTGTCATGAATGACAAGCAGATCGCCGATCTCAACAGGAGGGAGCATACGGTCAATTGCGAACTTATCGTTGTTTTCACAGAGACCGCCGGTTACATCACACAGATAGGTGCATTCCTTGTCTTCCTTACCAAGAACAGTGATATGATGATAAGAACCGTACATTGCAGGGCGCATCAGGTTCGCAGCGCAGGCATCCACGCCAACATATTCCTTGTAGATGTGCTTCTTGTGCAGTACTCTTGTGACCAGATGACCGTAGGGTGCCATCATAAAGCGACCCATTTCGGTGAAGATTGCAACATCGCCAAGTCCTGCAGGAGTCAGAATTTCTTCATAAACCTTACGAACCCCCTCGCCGATTGCAAGGATATCGTTCGGAGTCTGATCAGGACGATAGGCAATGCCTACACCGCCGGAGAGGTTAATGAATTTAATCTCAACGCCAACCTGCTCATGCAGCTCAACAGCAAGCTGGAACATCTGTCTGGCAAGAGTGGGGTAGTATTCGTTTGTAACGGTATTGGATGCAAGGAAAGCGTGCAGACCGAAGTACTTTGCGCCCTTTTCCTTCAGCATTCTGAAGCCCTCAAAGAGCTGCTCACGGGTAAAGCCGTACTTGGCATCCTGAGGACTGTCCATAATATCGTTGGAGATCTTGAATTGTCCGCCTGCATTAAAACGGCAGCAGATGGTCTCCGGAATACCGGTCAGCTTGTCGAGATATTCAATATGAGTCAGATCATCGAGATTAATATAAGCACCGAGCTTATAAGCCAGCTGGTAATCCTCTGCAGGAGTCACATTGGAAGAGAACATGATATCACTGCCAGAGAAACCGCAGGCATCGCTCATCTGCAGCTCTGTCAGGGAGGAACAGTCCACACCACATCCTTCCTCCTGGAGAATCTTCAGCAGGAAAGGATTGGGAGTTGCTTTGACAGCGAAATATTCCTTAAAGCCCTTGTTCCAGGAAAATGCCTTCTGTACCAGTCGTGCGTTTTCGCGGATGCCCTTTTCATCGTAAATATGGAACGGGGTGGGGTAGGTTTTGGTGATTTCTTCGGCCTGTTCCTTTGTAATAAATGGAATTTTCTTCATACCATTTGCTCCTTCTCAGAATAAACTACATCAATCAGCTGATGAAACATGTTCTTTCAGAATGATTATGCTGATTTCATTGTAACATTTTTTTTCATCATCGTCAATCATATGACGCGAAATTGTGGTTTTGAACAATTTTCGACAAAAGCCTTCCTATGCTTCTCTGCATTTTCGACATTATGCAAACAGTGTGGATAACTGCTCAGGATTCATTTGTGTTTCAGGCTGAAACGCCTCGGATGCAGCATAGTTAAGGATACATTTTGCAAACTGTGCTGCCTCGGGTCTTTCCGCAATTTCAGATAGACGGGAAGTGCACACCAGCAAAGAGCCATCTCCGACCTTGCATTCAAAGAGAATGCCGAGCTTGTGGTTCCGCTCAAAATTGTCAATCATCTGTACGATGGGTTTGATTGCTGTATCATCCAGAATCGCACAATTTGCATGAGTGACAATATCATACCACTGCGGTGTAGACCATGGTTCAGAATTGAAATCCCGTACAGCCGGATGCAGATTGTCAATGCGAAGTCCGAGTGTTCCTACCGGAACGGGCTTATTCATTCCCTCGGAAATGCTGCGGAACATCGGATAGCACCAGAAATCGGTACAATAGAAGCCCTCAATGGATTTCTTGACTTCGTTCGGCAGATAGAGAACCCTTCCGCCTTCTGCAAGTGCAGACCGTGCCTGTGTCCAATCATTCGTTATGCAGATACCGTCTGCTGTGAGTGCAGGCATTGCTTGTTTGGGGAAGATTTCCAGATCATAGGAATTATAGATTTCACCAAGCTGCAGTGAGAAGGTGATGCGCTGTGCCTGATCGGATTCCGGCAGACGAAAGGTAACTTCACCAAGATGGAACAGCCCTTGTCCGGTAATATCCGCCTGCACAGGGATTTCTGCAATCACATCATCTTCTGTGGAGAATCTGCACATCACCTGACCATGCAGTGCCTCCTGTCCGTAATACCTGAAGGAAACAGCCGCGGTAAAGTCCTCACCTGCATTCAGCACATAGGAGGGGAACTGTGCGAGGAGAACCCGATCAGAGCAGAATCCGCGCCATTTTTTAGGAGAAATCAGTTCCTTACTGTCCATGAAAGCGTCGAGAATACCGACAAGTGCTGTGCCCTGACCGGAAAAATCCTGAATATCGAGAATCTGAAAGCCTGCTACATATTCTGAACGCATTGCGGCTTCCAGCTCTTCCTTGTAGCACTGCACGGCAAGCTGACCGGAGCAGAGGAAGAATGGATATGCCATGTCCAGCATTCCCTTTTCTTCCAGACGATC